>JBBSES010000447.1:0-4351 GCA_038239465.1 Gemmatales bacterium | reverse complement strand
CGGCGGCCCGCCGGACGGCGATCTGCTGGAGTGCTTCAGCTACGTGAACTTGCAGCTGAACGTGAAGTTGGGGGACGATGCGTTCAATTATTGAGCGACGGCCATTACCCCGCCGCTAAGTATTTGTTGACGCCGACAAACAGCAATATCGGCCCAATGAGCCAGCAGGGAACGAAGAAGATGTGGCCGCCGCGCGAGGGCCAGAGGAAGCGCATGGCCCCCTCGTCGCGGAAATTAGCCGCCCGGTAGGCGACATCGATAAGCAGAAACGCCCCGCCGATGGCGAAGGACGTAACGAAGCTACCGTCGCTGACTTCCTGGTAGGGATAGAGCCAATTGTTGGCCAGCCACGCGGCGATCAAGCCGGCAGCGGCGTAGAGAAATGCCAGAGCGTTGAAGATCATCTCTCGACCTCATTACCAAGGATAGCGCGGCAAACCACTGAGGCGTAAAACGTAAACAGTGCCATTGCTATTGGCCGTCGCCAAATGCCGGCTATCCGGGGCCGCCGCCACGCCGCTGACGGCGCCGGGCAATTGCCAGTCCCAGAGCATGTCGCCGCTGGTCGTGCTCCACAGGATCAACATGCCGTCCTCGCCGGCCGACACCAGGGCTTTGCCGTTGGGCAGGAAGTCGAGCGAGCGGACGGCCCCGCGGTGGCGCTGTAAGACGGCGCGCTCTTTCGGCGCGGCGCCATTCACTTCCCACAGACGCACCGTGCCGTCTTGCGAGCCGGACGCCAGCAGCTTGCCGTCGCGCGAGAAGGCGACCGACCAAACGCGGTCGGCGTAGCCGCTCAGCACCGCTTTCTCGACGGGCACCGGCTTCGTCATATCCCACAGATGCACGGTATTATCCCAGCCGCCGGACGCGAGCGTCTTGCCGTCGGGAGCGAAGGCCACCGACCAAACCCACTTGGAATGGCCGCGCAGGACGGCACGCTCAGTCGGTTCGGCGCCGCTCACGTCCCACAGGCGAATAGTGGCGTCGCCGGTGCCGCAGGCAAGCGTATTGCCGTCGGGGGCGAAGGCGACGGCGTTGAGGAACTGCGAGGCGATGACCGCCTTCTCGATCGGCGTGGGCGTCGTCAGGTCCCAGAGGCGAATCATTTCGTCGCCGCTGCCGGTGGCTAGCGTTTGGCCGTCGCGGGTGAGGGCCACGGAGAGGACGCCGCTGGTATGGCCGCGCAGCACCGCTTTTTCCTGGCCCGCCGCGGCCATGTCCCAGAGGCGCACCGTGGTATCGCGGCTGCCGGAAACCAGCGTCTTGCCATCCGGCGCGAAGGCGACCGACCAGACGCTGCTCAAATGGCCGTGCAACTCGTCGCGCTGCCGGGCGGTGTCGCCGTTGAATTGCCAGGCACGCACCGTGGTATCGCGGCTGCCCGAGACCAGCGTCTTGCCGTCCGGCGACACGGCGACGGCGAGGACTTCGCTGGTATGGCCTTGCAGCACGGCCATTTCCTTTGGATCGGGAAACAGGTGCCACAATCGAATGGTTTCGTCGCCGCTGCCGGTGATGAGCGTTTGGCCATCGGGCGTAAAGGCCAGGCAGCTGACGTCGCCGCTGTGCGTTTTCAGCTGGGCCTTCTCCTGGACCTGCCTACCTTCGACGTTCCAGAGCCAGACGGTTTGATCATGGCTGCCCGAGGCCAGCGTCTTACCGTCCGAGGCGAAGGCGAGAGCGAGGACGGGCCCGGCATGTTCGTGGACCATGGCCCACTGTTCCGGCCGACCGGTGCCGACATTCCAAAGGGCGACGGTGCCATCGCCGCAACCGATGGCCAACGTCTTGCCGTCGGGCGCGAAGGCAAGGGCATAAACGGCGCCGCTGTTCGTCTGGATGACGGCGCGGCGCGACGGCTCATCGCCGCGCAAATCCCAGAGGCAAACATTGCGGTCGGGACTGCCGCTGGCGAGGGTTTGTCCGTCGGGGGCGAAGGCCAGGGCCGTCACGTCGCTGTCGTGGCCCCGAATGACGGGGCCGGCAATCGGCTCGTCGCCGATCAAGCCCCATAAACAGATGGTCTTGTCGGCGCTGCCCGAGGCAAGCAGTTTGCCGTCGCCGGTGATGGCTAACGATAAAACGGCGCGGGTATGGCCTGATAGGACGGCATGTTCGTTGAGCGTGGCCGCGTCCCAAAGTCGAATGGTCGGATCATCGCCGCCGCTGGCGACGAGGGCGCCGCCTGGATGGAAGGCGACGCAGCGGACCATGCCCCAGTGCCGGCCGCGATGCTCGCCGAGGACGGCGGTCAACTCGGGAGGTTGCCAGGCCAGGCGTTCGACGGCCGAGATGCCGTTGGCGTCGAGGGCGTCCAGCGGGGAAGGCGTCGCGGACAGGGTGCCGGAAGAACTCATGGCTGTGTCCGGTTTCGGGCTTCCCGTGCCAGGAGGATTTGTCCTTCGCGCCGAAGGAGCCTGGCTCAGGACAGGTCAATGGGAGTGGCGCGGCGGCATACCTGGCCATTGTACCAAAAACGGGTAGGCGCGTAGCGAACAATGTCCGCCACATAATCTCAGCGTAGGGCAGTTTGATGTTTCAAGCTGGGTAAGGCGACTTTCCGTAAGTCCTATACTGATGGCCGAAATGCCCTACCCCAGTTTGCCTAGCTTGAAACATCAAACCGCCCTAAATCTCAGCGCTTCCCTGCCTATGCGTGGACCTCCACGGCATCACCGGGTTGGATGAACGCGAGCGCGCTTTCGACCGCAGGGACCACCGGAATGAGATCGGGTAAACGGTTGCTCGATGCTACCATTACGACAACAGCCACGCGGGCGGCCGTCAAGTTCTGCTGATAGCGAAGTCCCCGATCGACGGTAAGCAATACCTCGAACCCAGCCGTCGCCATGAGCGTTAGCAGTTCGCCGTTCTTTTTGCCTGCCCACCCCATCTCTTGGATGGTACGCATGTGGTGGGTGGGAAACTCTCGACGGAGCGGACGTGGAACGCACTCGTCAAGCAGGACGCGCATGGGTCACCAGTAGTTGCGCGGCCTGGGCCAGTGCCGCGACTGCTTGCTCGCGGGATACAGTGGGGAAGTGATCTAGAAATTCATCGAGCGGATCGCCAGCGGCCAGGTAGTCGAGCAACGTGCGAACCGGAACGCGGGTGCCGACGAAAACGGGCACACCACTAAGGATGTCCGGGTCGGTGTGGATGACGGATGTGGTGCTAGACATAATCGCACCTCCTTAAGGCTATTGTATGGGGTTCTCCACAAAGGAGGAATCCGAGCCAGCACGCAGCCGTGACGCCGCGGGTGGCGGATCAAGTCCTGCCGCTTCACGGTACGCCCACCTCCGCCGGGACTGCCTCAACCCCGGTTCTCGTCCGCAGATGCAAGTAGAGCGGTTCTTCGATGTCGGCGTCGGGATCGGCCAAGGATGGGGCTGGAAGAGGGAGCGGCTCGCCGCGCTGCATGCACAGAGCGGCCAGGTCGAGAAGCGCCGACGCGAGCAACTGCCGGGTTTCGGCCAGGTCCGGCGCGCAGGTGATGGCTCCGGGAAAGTCGAGGACGTGGGCATGAACGCCGTCATCGACGAACTGGTAGGCGGCCTTGTACGTCAACATTCGGGTTTCGCTCCCTTGGCCTGTCGGGTCAGCTCGGCCAACGGTTTGGTGTGCAGGGTCGTGGCGCTAGCTCTCCGATAAATCCACGAAAGTGGCGGCCCGCTATCGCCCAGCCAGTGCTGGCCTTACCGCGGCATCGTCTCAATCAAGGCACGAAGGACCGCGTTGACGGAATCCCGGGTCGAAAAGACGGCCGCGACATCGGGATCGATTACCACGGCACGACTTCCTTCTTGCATCCGATCCGCAAAACGATTCGGCCTCGCTTTGCTATAGTCGAAGCGGTATTCCGGCAGCATTTCTTTGTCGGGTTCCGATGACTCGTTAGCGGTGCGGCTTTTCTTCATAATCTTTGCGCTCCTTTTTCGTGGCCTGTCGGGCGCTGATGATCCGAATGGCATCGGCCCGCTCGATAAACTGACCAATAGCAATCGATTCTCGGCCGAATTGCCGATGATGATTTCGCGCCGCTCATTATCAGAATGGGCTTCTTCGTCGAAAATGGCGGCCAGCGGATCGGCGAAAACGGTAGCTGCTTCTTCAAACCTCACTCGGTGTTTCTTGAGATTCGCGGCCGCTTTGGTCTTATCCCATTCGAATCCCAGGCTCATGGGGCGCTCCGACGCATTCAATGGCGCCTGGGTCATCGGTATAAAAAAGCACCATGCTCGCCTCCACCTCTACCGAGCTAAATTAACCCTTAGGCGTTCGGTGCGAGGAGATCTACCCGCGAGTTGGCCTTCCGTGCCTTCGCCGAGCGTGGGATGATGGCCGG
>JBBSES010000446.1:0-4352 GCA_038239465.1 Gemmatales bacterium | reverse complement strand
CGTCGTTATTTTTCCGCGAACGACTGCTGAGAGTCAACAAACGGTGAACGGTTAGCTATTGTCGTGGACGCGAAACGCCAAGCCATTCACGGCTTCGCGCGCTTCTCCAATTTCTCGAACTCGCCCGCCAGGCCGTTGTTGCGCGTCAAGAAAGGTTGGGCCTCACGCACGGCGCGCAGCGCTTCGGCCCGATGGCCGTCCGCCAGCGCTCGCTCGCCGACGCTGAGCAGCCAGCACAAGCGCCGGTCGAGTTCGTTGTCGGTGGCGGGGCGCGTGAGCAGGTCGCGCACCAGGGGAAAAGCGCCGGCCCATTTGCCCTGGTCTAATTGGGCCTGCACGAGGGTTTCCGTGGCCGGCCCGAGCAAGTGGCGCGTGGTGTCGCTGCGCCGCCAGCGGTCGCAGACTTCCATGAGCATCTGCAAGCGTCGGCCGCCCTGGTTGGCCTCGCTGAGGGTGCGGTCCCACTGACGCAGCAGGTCCAGATTGTTCATGCGGCCGAGGATTTCGACCATCGCCGCCCACGCCTTTTCCTGAACCCGGCTATCCTCGCGCGACAACATACGCCGCCACAGGAAGGTCAATTCCGCCGACGCGGCGCATTGTCCCAGGACCGTCGCGGCACGGCTGCGCACGCCCGGATCGGCGTCGCGCAACAGGAGTTCTTCCAGGCGCGCGATGAGCCGGGCGCGCTGAGGTTCCGTCAACGGCTGGCCATCGCCAGCGGCACGGCCCAGGGCGCCGACCAGACCGAAGCGCACCGTGACGCTCGGATCGTCCAGCGCCGCCAACAAGCCATCGAGTACCTTGGCGTCGGCGACCCGTTCGAGCGCCTGTGCCGCGGTTTGCCGCACCGATTCGGACGGATGACGCAGCAAGGCACTGAGGACCGGCCCCGCTTCCGGCACTCCGAGACTGCCCAAATCCTCGGCGGCGGCGACGACGACTTCCAATGCCGGATCGTCGAGCGCTTTCTGCAAGAGCGGCACCACTTGCAAGACGAGGTCGCGGTCTTGCGGCTCCAGATCGCTGACGGGATTAGTCTTCGGCCCGCGCGACAGGGCTTGCTGCGCCAGGGCATGGGCGGCGGCGGCACGAACGGACGCGGGACCGTTGCGCAACAGCCGTTTCAACTGCTCGAAGGCGCGAAGGTCCGTAACGCGGCCGAGCGCGAGAGTGGCCGGCAATTGCACGCCGACGTTGCCGTCGTGACAGAGGCGCAAGAGCAAATCGGCGAGGGCGCGTTGGCCGACGCTGTCTGAACTGGGCAGCAATTCGCTGCTCCAGCTGACGGCGAGGGCGCGCACGGCCGGGTCTTCGTGGTCGGCGAGGGTTTGCACGTGGCCGACGCGGTCGGCGGCCGGCAGCCGCGCGTAATACTGCTGATGCAATTGCACCAGTTGTCCCTTGGCCCGGTCGAGGTCGCCGTCGAGGCGACGCGCCCGGCTGCTTTGATAGGCGAGGCGTTCCTCCAGCCAGCGGTCGGCGGGCAAGTCCTTGTGCGCTTGCCACCAGGCGCGCCAGATGCCGGTATCGCCGCCGAGATTCTGTCCCGACAGTTCGGCGAGGGCGTCGGCGGCGGCGCGGCGCAGCGGTTCCTCCGCGCTCCCGAGTTGTTCGAGCAACACGACGACCGCGGCCTTGCGACCACTGCGGCCGAGCGTTTCCAGCGCCGCTTGCCGGGCGGCCACGTCGGCCTGGCTATCCTCGATCAGGCTCTGCAGGCGAAGCAGGGTGTTAGCGTCGGCCAGCACGGCCAGGGTATCGGCGGCGGCCTGGCGCACCGGCGTCCGTCCGCCAGCCAGCGCGGCCAGCAATTCGTCGGTGAAGCGGTCGTCGCGGCATAGGCGCAGAGCGTCGGCCAGCGACAGGAACACTTCCGGCGAATCGGTCTGCTTGAGGCCCTGACGGACGATTTCCTCGGCCTCGGGCCAACGGCCTTGCACGAGGAGCAGGGCGGCCTGGCTCTGATTGCGCGGCCGTTGCCGGTCGTGCAGCATCTCGCGCAGCCGCGTCGGGTCGTCGGCGCTGGGCCGGGTCTCGGGTTCGGGGTCGGCGCCGAGGAGCAAGGCGAGGCCGAGCATCCAGGGGTGAAGGGTCGTCATGCGATGGCCCCCGTGGAAGCGTCTTGACAAACCGGGGGCCATATAACGGAAGTGGGGCAACGAAACAACCGCGGGTTTTTCGCCGCTCACCATGCGGATCACGAAAGCACGAAAACACGAAAGAAAAACGAAAACGCAAGATTGTCGTGCCTCGGCACGGTTGCATTCTCCGCTTTTTTCGTGCTTTCGTGATCGTCCTCTTCGACGTTCAATCGACGACGTGTTCCAGGTTGACGCGCATATGTTCGCGCATCGCCAGCACGGCGCCGTCGGCGTCGCTCGCTTCGACGGCGGCCAGAATCCGCGCGTGATGTTCGTAGGCCACGTCCGACCCGAAGCGACCCAGCGTGCGCCGGCGGCTTTCCATCAATAGCTCTTGCAGCGGCGCCA
The DNA here is from genome assembly GCA_038239465.1 of Gemmatales bacterium. GTDB lineage: Bacteria > Planctomycetota > Planctomycetia > Gemmatales > Gemmataceae > JBBSES01. The sequence goes on along the minus strand of JBBSES010000446.1, from coordinate 1,860 downwards.
GCACGATGGCGAAGACCGGGTTGCCGCTGGCGTCGGCGAGCGTGGCGTGGAATTCGAGGTCGGTGCGGACGCGGATTTCCAGCGAACGGCGCGCGCTGCCGAGGATTTTCTGCGTCTTGTGCAATCGCGCCAAATGCTCGGGCGTGCGGTGCCGCGCCGCCAGCGCGGCGATGGTCGTCTCCAGCGGCACGCGCACGGCGCTGACGTCTTCGAGACGGACATCGGCGCGATGAAGCAAGCGTTGATAGCCGACCGAAACATCGCGGCCATTCGGAGCGGCGACGCGCGTGCCGGAACCGTGCTGGCTCTGCAAGAGGCCCAGACTGGCGAGGCGCCCCAAGGCCTCGCGCACCACGCTGCGGGCCACGCCGAGATGGGCGCTGATGTCGCGCTCGGAAGGCAGTTGATCGCCCGGCGCCAGCTTCCCCGAGAGGATGTCGCGCTCGAGTTGATTGGCGATCTCGCTAACGCGATCGACGCGCGACATGGTGCCGCACCCTTCGTCCTTCGTTATTTCTGGCGCAGGCGCTGCCATTCCGCCGCCAGGCCGGCGCGGTCGCCGGGCCGGCCGACCAACCCGCGCCGGCACAAGTAGAGCCATACCTTATGATACAGACCCGCATCGGCGCGGCGCGCTTCGACGCTGGCCGCCGAACGCCGCTCGATCTCGTCATTCGACATGTGGGTGTCAAAGAAGGCGCAGCCGAAGGGGGCGTTCGCGTGGACCGCGCAAAGGCCATCCAGCAGCCAATGGCAGCTGCCGTCCGTGCGTCGGGTTGGCACCAGCGTCGGCACCGGCTTATCGACCAGGGCACGCAGGTGTTCCTCGGCCCAGACGAAGACATCTTGCCCCGGCGGGCACAGTTGCTCCAGGTCGTCCACGGCGAGACTGCCGGGCAGGTAACGGCACGGCGCGGCACAGAAGGCGCAGCCGCACCTGGTGCGATGGAAGCCGTGTTGCTCGCGGAGGACCAACGACCTTCATCCCATCAGAATGCCGCGCTGCTTCAGATAGTCCACGATTTGCGTCACCGCCTGTTGCGGCGTCACGTGCGTGGCGTCGATGGTCAATTCCGGCTTTTCCGGCGCCTCGTAGGGATCGTCGATGCCGGTGAAGCCCTTAATTTGGCCGGCGCGGGCCTTCTTGTATAGCCCCTTGGGATCGCGGCCCTCGCAGGTCTCGATGGGCGTGTTGACGTGGACCTCGATAAACGGCATCTGAGCGGCGTCGTGGATGGCGCGCACTTGGTCGCGGTCCTTGCGGTAGGGGCTGATGAAGCTGGTCATGGTCAGGAGGCCGGCGTCGGCGAAGAGTTTGGCGACCTCGCCGATGCGGCGGATGTTCTCCTCGCGGTCGGCGGCGCTGAAGCCGAGGTTCTTATTGAGGCCGTGACGGATGTTGTCGCCGTCGAGGACGTAGGCCGCCCGGCCGCTGCCGACCAGGTGATGCTCCAGGCTATAGGCGATGGTGCTTTTGCCCGAGCCGCTGAGGCCGGTGAACCAGAGGGTGGCGCCCTTCTGCTTGAGCAGGGCGGCGCGGTCCTCGCGCTTGACGGACCCTTCGTGCCAGGTAATGTTGGTCGCCTTGATCTCGGACATCGGCCGCACTCCCGCGTAAGGTCGGTGAATCAAAGAGTGGTTTTATGGAAGAGGCGGACATTAGCCAGCGGCGAACGGCGCGGGTATCGGCTTGACGTTGGGATTAGTGGCATTCTGCTCCTAGTGCAGCGTCAAGGCTTGACTTTAGGGTCGCGGGGCTGAATTCTGGCGAATTCAGCTACGGGGGTCGTCGTCCGGGTAGCTGAATTCGCCAGAATTCAGACGAGGTGCGGGACGCCTCTACCCTAAATCTAGGCTTTG
>JBBSES010000445.1:0-4353 GCA_038239465.1 Gemmatales bacterium | reverse complement strand
GTTTCTCGGCCACGACGAAGGATCGCTTCATTGGCTCGCCGCCTTCGATCACTTGCAGCCTCACGAAAAATCCAGCCATGCCGTAGAAGTCCAGCTGCTGCCATTTGTCGAACGGATGGTCGTGGCAGCGGGCGCATTGCAGCTGTGTTCCGAGGAAGATGCGCGACACGGCGACGGCGGCCTCCTCCGGCTGATTGCGGAACTGCACCAGAAATAGAGGTGCCCCCTCATCGCGTGTGTTCCCCTCGGCGCGGAGCAGGGTACGCACCCAACGGTCGTAAGGCTCGTTGGCCGCCCATTGCTTCGTCAGCCAACGGCGGAAGCCTTCCCGGTCGCGCGTCGCTTCCTGAGCCGGTGGGTTGCGGCCGAACAATACCAAGTCCCAAACGTCGGCCTGATGCGCGGCGAAACGCGGATCGTCCAACAACGTATCGATGACCTTGGCCCGCTTGTCCGGGTTTTCGTCCTTGAGGAAGCGCGCGACTTCTTCACCTTTCGGAATGGTGCCGATCAGGTCAAGCGTGACGCGGCGCAGGAAGGCGGCGTCTTCCGCCACGCCGGCGGGCGTCACTTTCTCGCGTTCCCAGGCGGCCTTGATCTCGGCGTCGATGATCTGGCGCAACGGCCGGCCCTCGGCCCGCAACGACGGTACGATGCCGATGGCGGCGACCACAATCATCGTCCACGGAAAACGCAGGAGGGGCATCGGTGTCGTCCCTTCAAGAGCCGGCGGGAGGGCGAGGCAAGTCTTCGTCTATCTAAACGAGAGGGCGCGCGAAAGGCAACGCAATCGCCGGATTGACACGAGAGTTGTATAACTGTCATTGCGTGGACATGGCTTGCCGTTTCGCGCACGAAAAACCCCTTGAGGCCACGCCACGAGGACGTACCCCAAGGGGTCACAAGGAGAGGCTCCTATCGCCGTAGGAGTCCGCGGTTGCACGTTCGTCTCGGGTGGAGAAAACCGCCCGGCGACGAACCGAAAGAAAGGATGGATGGTGGCGAAGCCATCTCCCGTAAAGATTAATAAACTTTAACATATTTCCGGCGCGGGGGAAGGCGACTTGCGGAAGATTTTCGCGCGCGGGAACGCTTTTGCTTGGCGAGCGGGGGGCGTAAGCCCCCCCGTGGATTGGGTGGAGAGAACCACGGGGGGCTTACGCCCCCCGCTCGCTAGGGTATTTTCAAGGCAGTGTCACTTCCAGCGCACCAGCACTCCCAGGTAATCCTCTTTCTGCTTGAGCAACCCCTCATACGCCGAGGTCAACTCCGTCGGCGCGATTTCCTGCGTGACCAGTCCGGCCAGGCTGAGGCGACCCGCGGCCAGTTGGCCTAGAAGCCAGCGCTGTGCCTTGTCAATGTCCCAGGCGCCGGCCAAGCGCGTATGCGCCGACTCGAAGAGCATATTGCCGTGAGCGCCGGTCACTTCGATATAGCGCCGATGCAGGTCGTCGTAGAAGTTCACGTCCTTGGCCTTGCCGCGCGGGCTGCCGACGACGACCACTTGCCCGGCGTCGCAGGCCAGCGACATCGCGGTCGGGATGGCGTCGGGCACACCGGTCGCGTCGGCGACGATCTCGGCGCCGCGCGCCGCTAAAATCGCGGAAAGCTGGCCGCGCACGTCGCCCGCTCCCGGATCGATGACGGCGTGCGCTCCCGCCGCTTTCGCCGCTTCGCGGCGCATGACAACGCCATCGATGCCGACCACGGGGTAAGCCCCGGCGGCGAGCAGGCAGCGCAGGGCGAATTGGCCGATGATGCCCAGCCCCAAAACCGCGGCCGAGCGGCCGAGCGTGATGCCGGCGCGGATGCCGGCGCCCATGCCGTAGCGCGACACGCAGGCCCAGGCGGCCTTATCGAAAGCAAGGCCGTCAGGCAGTTTCCACAAGCGGCCGCGCTCGTGGCCGAGGGTCAGAAGTTCGGCCGAGGCGTGGTTGCCGGGATAGCTGACGCGGTCGCCCGGCTGCCAGCCCTTGACGTCTTTGCCCACTTCGACGACGGTGCCGGCCGCGCTGTACCCTGGCCGGAAGGGGAACTTCCAGTCGGGCAGGTTCGGATCGAGCAGCCATTGATGGGTGCCGGTGTAGACGGCCAACTCGGTGCCAGCGCTCACGACGCTGACCTCAGTCGCAACCAGGATCTGGTTCGCCGCCGGCGCCGGCAGCTGGACCTCGCGCACTTCGGTGGCGAACGGTTTGACGATGACGGCCTGCCGCGCTTGCATAAGAGGAGCCTTCGCTGAAAGAGTGTTGCCAGGACGCGGCCGCCGTGCTTGCTCGGAACGGGCCACCGTCGTAAAATAGGGATTATAAGAAACTAACTATCAATCAGGAGGGCGTCCCGGTGCGAAGTAAGGCTTCCAAGCCGAGCGTCGTGGCGTTCAAGGTCGAGGCGGAACTCGCGGAACTGCTCGACAAACTGCCGAACAAGAGCGCGTTTATCCGCAAGGCCATCGTCGCGCAGCTGGGAATGGCGTGCCCGCTTTGCAACGGCGGCGGCGTCGTGCCGCGCGGCATCCACGACCACTACGCGCCGCTGCTCAACAAGATCAGTTCGCGGCAATGCGACAGCTGCGGCGACAAGCTGCCGCTGCCGCGCGATTCGGGCGAACTCGCTTCCGACGACCGCACGCGCCTGGAGCAATTTTTCCACGGCGGGCCGCTCTACTGCGACGGCTGCTACGATAAGGCGCCGGAGTGCGGCGAGTGCGGCTGGCACATCGATTCCGACCAGAGCGCGGAACATCAGAAAGCCGTCCACCATCATTGATGCTCATGGACGAACGCCTCGCGCGGTTGCGGAACGCCCTGGCCGAGCCGCTTCCCCATCCCGACCTCGACGAGTTGCGGACGCACACCGAGCAAACGGCGGCGCTGGTGCTGGAACACTTCGCTACCCTTTCCTCTCAGGAAGTAGGACAGGGCGGCACGCGGCCGGCGCTGGAGGCGCTGCTGCGCGAGCCGCTACCGGAAACGGGGCAGGGTTTCGCCCAGGCGCTGGCCGACTTCCGCGACAAAGTGATACCGCACGCCTATCGGACCAATCATCCGCGCTTCCTGGCCTTCGTGCCGGCGGCCCCTTCTTACTATTCCTTTCTCGGCGATATGCTGTGCGCCGGCACCAACTTTTTCGCGGGCATCTGGCACGAAGCGGCGGGGCCGGCGCAGGTCGAATTAATCGTCCTCGACTGGTTCAAAGAGATCATCGGCTACCCGGCCGCGGCGCATGGCATCCTTACCGGTGGCGGCTCGGAGGCCAACCTGACCGCCCTCGTGACGGCGCGCGAAGTCCTCGCCGAAAGTAGTCGGCAGCGCGCTGTCCTCTACGTCAGCCAACAGCGGCACTGGTCGATCGACCGGGCGGCCAAGGTGATTGGCATGCGTGCCGAGCAAGTGCGGCCGATTTCGCCGATGGCCTTGCGCGACGAAGTGCAGCGCGACCGGGCCGCGGGGCGAGTGCCCTGGGCCGTCGTCGCCAACGGCGGCGCCACCAATACCGGCGCGGTCGATCCCCTAGGCGAATTGGCCGATGTTTGTGACGATCTCCAGCTGTGGCTGCATGTGGACGCCGCTTACGGCTGGGCCGCGGCACTGACGCCGGAAGGCAAGCGGCTGCTGTTTGGAATCGAGCGCGCCGATTCGGTCACGCTCGACCCGCACAAGTGGTTCGCGCAAACCTACGAAGCCGGCTGCGTCCTGGTACGCGACGGCAAACGAATGGCGACGGCGTTCAGCGTTCGGCCCGACACCTTGCAAGACGTGGTGCCAGGGCACGACGAGGTCAGTTTCGCCGATCACGGCATCGCACTGACGCGGCGCTTCCGCGCCCTGAAAATTTGGCTGTCGATCAAAACGCTGGGCTTGAACTGGTTCCGGGACATGGTCGAACGCTGCCTGCGCCTGGCCGAGTTCGCCGAGGCCTGGTTGAACGCGGCGCCCGACTTCGAGGTCCTTTGTCCTCGGCAGTTGAGCATCGTCTGCTTTCGCTGGGTGCCCGAGAATGACCCTGGCGACCTCGACCGGCTCAACCTGGCCCTCGTCGAACGGCTGACGGCGACGCGACAAGCGTTTTTGGCTTCGACACGCGTCGATGGCAAGGTGGCGTTGCGTATCTGTTTCGTCAACTGGCGGACGACGGCGGGCGACGTGGAAGCGGTTTTGGAATTGCTCAGGGGTCTGAGCAAGGAAATCGGCGCGTCACTGCATCCGTGATCCTTTTCGCCACGCTTCTTCGAAGCGTCGCTAACCGGGTGTACTCGTTCCATTGCGTGGCGGCCGGCCGCGCCGGGGCCGGCGCGGCAGCGGACACAGCGAATGCGCGAAGGCCGCCAGGTGCGTTAGGCCATCGCCATAC
>JBBSES010000444.1:0-4355 GCA_038239465.1 Gemmatales bacterium | reverse complement strand
GGGGGTGGGCCGGCGGGTTGGGGTACCCCCCCGGTACGGGTGCGGGGCGTTTTTTACCACCCGGACCCCCCCGCTTCCGGCTCGTTAACGCCGGTCGCACGGCGCATACGGAGCCAGCAGCGGCGCCAGCCACTCCACCATTTGCGGGAGCAATTTCAAGCCCGTCGTCAGGTTGTGGCGGCCCTTGGGGTCGTAGGCCACGCCCACGCATAGGCCGCGTTCTCGGGCTACGTAAAGAAAGCTCTCGACCTGCGCGTCGATGTTGAATTCGTCCTTGCCGCCGTAGGCGATGAACATGTCGTATTGGCCCGGCCGCACGTCGCGCGTCGTCAGCATTTCGATGGGGTTTTGTCGGGCGATCTCGTCGATCGCGTCCTTGCCGCCGCGCCCATAGAGGGGATAGATCACCTGTTTTTGCGTGACGACGATGGGGCCAAAACGGGCCACCACCTCGCAGGGCCGTAGCTTCTCGCGCCAGCCCCAGCAGCAGGGATCGAAGTTGCCCATGTAACGCCCGTGGCAATCGGTCCAGCGCAGATTGACTGCCGGGAAGATGCCGACGATGACCTTGAACTGGCACTGATACTTGAAGGCGAGATTGAAGGCGCCGAAGCCGCCCATTGAGGCGCCCATGAGGACGTGTGCCTCGCGCTCCGGCCGGATCGAGAAATGCTCGATCACGAACGGCCAGACGTCGCGCATTACGTAATCTTCGAAGTCGCCCGCGTTGGTATTGATGAAGAAGCTGCCGGCGACGAGATAGGTCGGCCTGCCGCGAATGCTGCCGTCGGGGACCGCCACCACGCACGGCGGCAGTTCGCCGCAGGTAATAGCTTGGTCGAAGCGTTCGATGACGCGGTCGAGAAACGCTTGTTCGTCCTGGCGGAAGCCGTGCAGGTACATGACCACGGGATATTGCTTGCACGGGTCGTATCCCGGCGGCACGTAGACGTACAAGTCGCGCATTTGGTGCAGGGCTTCGGACCAGATCCGATTGTCGCTGCTGTGATTGTGGGTGAAGTCGAGGACGGTGCCGTGGAGTTTGCGGTTGACGCGGTCGAGCCGGCCGCGGGCGCCGACCCACTGGAACTGCGCGGAGGCCGACGACGCCGTGAGTGCCAGCGCCAGGACGGCACCGACCCATTTTGCGTTGCTCAACGGATGCCTCTCTTCGCGGGTGGGTAATCGATTTGGCTCTCCCTCATCCATTCGGCCGATATCACCGCCGCGCTGAACGTCACGGGCGGCGATCCGCCGCGAAATGGGCAGAGCCAGGCCGGGACGCAGCGAGGACGCGGACGATGCGGCTTGTCTTGGCGAGCGGGGGGCGTTAGCCCCCGTGGATTCTCTTCGGTCAACCAGGGGGGGCTACCGCCCCCCGCTCGCCAGTCGTTCGAGATCGCGCATCCGTTGCCGCGCCTCTTCCCTGCATCCCTCGACCCAGTCGCGCTGCGCCGCTTCGATGCCGTCGCACATCGCTTCATTAAACGGCACGGCGGCGCCGGCCGGCGCCGCGTCCGGCACCAGCCAGCGAGCGAGCGTTATCGCCAACTCCGCCACTCCCGCGCTCGTCCGCGCGGAGACGCGCGGCGCGTCGGGACATTGCCGCCACTCCCAGGCCGGCGGCAGGTCGGCCTTGTTGACCACGATGCGCAGTTTCGCGGCCTCGACATCGGGCCACTCCGGGGGCGCCGAACCGTCGATCACCCAGAGGCAAAGATCGGCCGACGCGACGGCGGCGCGCGCCAAGCCGATGCCCGCCCGTTCGATGGCTTCGGCTCCATAACGCAGTCCCGCGGTATCGACGAGTTCGACCGGCCAGCCTTCGACGGCGATGGAGCAGGCCACGGCGTCGCGCGTCGTGCCCGGTGTCGGCGACACGATGCTGCGCTGGTATCCCGCCAGCGCGTTGGCCAGGCTGCTCTTGCCGACGTTGGGCGCTCCCGCGATGACGACGCGCCAGGGCGTCGTCAGATGACGGCCCAACGGCACGCGCGCCGCCAACACCTTCAGCCGCTTGCCAAAGCGTTCGTCATTGTCTTCGCCAACGAGGGTTGTTAGCGCGTCGGCGAAAGCTCCGTGATATTGGTCGAGCAAGATGGTGGCCGTCCGTACCGTGGGCGCCTTGACCAACGCCTCCGTGACCGTGGCGCGATAGACGTGGTCCCCCGTCAGCCGTTGCAGCTGCTGCCACGAGCAAATCTGGATTCCTCGGCCTTCCAGGAGTTGCAGGCACCAGCGAACCACCGCGACGCCGCCGTGACAGTGCAGTTCCAGCCAGGGCGTCGGCTCCCAGCGCATGACGCTTAGCACCACAACGTCGGCCGCGTCGTCGCCGAAGCGGCCGAGCCAAAAGTGGGTCAAGTTCGCCGAAGGGGCAAGGGGCGAACCGTCGCGCGTGCGGAAAAACGCTTGGACCACTTCCCAGGCGCTGGGGCCGCGCACCGCGATCACCGCGATGGCCCCGGTGCCAGAGGGCGTGAGACACGCGGCATAGGTTCGGGGGTCAGACGGAGGGGCCGTCATCGGGGTGGGCCTCGGCGGTCAGACGCAACCCTTCGAGCGTCATCTCGGGCCATACTTCCGCGGCCTTGTCGATCGCGGGGGCTAGCAATGTCGCATCGCCGCCGGTCAGGAAGACGTGCGGCGGCGTCTTGCATTGCTCCGCGAGTTTGGCGATCGTGGCGTTGATGCCGCCGGCGACGGCGTAGTAGATGCCCGCTTCTATCGCCTGCATGGTATTCAGGCCGGGGAGATAGGGACAGGACTTCTCCACGCGCACGATCGGCAACAGCGCGGTATGTTCGTGCAGCGATTCGGCCATCAAGCGCAGTCCCGGGAAGATGGCGCCGCCGCGAAAGGCGCGGTCCTCGTCCAGCCAATCGACGGTCACGGCCGAACCGGCATCGACGATGATGGCGGGTTGCCTGTTCGCCGCCACCGCGTTGAGCAGACGGTCGATACCCACCCAATTGGGACGCTCCAGCGCCACGCGCAACGGCAGCTGCCACGCGCTGTCCACGACGTATACCGCATGGCCCGACTCACGAAGCCAGCGGACGAAGGCATCGACCCGTTGGGGATGGACCCCGGCGACCGCCCAGGAGGTGGGCGTTCCCCACGCGGCCAATGTCTTGGCCCAGCGCGCGGGATCGTCGGGCGGCAGAGAAACCTTATCGGTTACGCCGGTAGCGGCGCAGCGTCCCCACTTGATATTCGTGTTGCCGATATCGACGACGACATCGACTTTCACGACGGCACCTCGACGGGGATATCGGCGAGACGAGTCATGACCGCGCTGACCAGATTGGACAACCCGCGCCCCGTGACCGCCGATACGGCCAGCACCTCGCGGCCCAACTCTTGCTCCAGACGTTGGCGTGCCGCGTCACTGTCGGTCAACTCCGACTTGCTGACGGCGATCACTTCGGGCTTATCCGCCAGCCCGTGGCCATGCAGTTCCAGTTCCCGACGAATCACGCGATAGTTGTGCAATGGGTCGCTGCCGTCGCTGGGCAACGGCTCGACGACGTGAATGACGACGCGCGTCCGTTCGACGTGGCGCAAGAATTCGTGCCCCAGGCCGATGCCGTCGTGAGCGCCTTCGATGAGTCCCGGCAGGTCGGCCAGCACGAAGGCGCGTTCGCCGTTGAGGGCCACGATGCCCAGGTTGGGATGCTTCGTCGTGAACGGGTAATCGGACACCTCGGGCGTGGCGTGCGATAGCCGGCTCAGCAGTGTCGATTTGCCGGCGTTGGGCAGCCCCACTAGCCCGGCGTCGGCGATGACCTTGAGTTCCAGGACGATCCAGCGCTCCTCGCCTTCGGTGCCGGGTTGATATTCGCGCGGAGCGCGATTCGTCGAGGTGGCGAATGACTTGTTGCCCCGACCACCGCGGCCGCCGTGGGCCACGGTGACTTGCTCGCCCGCCTCGGTGAGGTCGCGGAGGACGTGCTGCCGGTCGCGGTCGAGGATGAGCGTACCGGGCGGCACGGCGATGACGGTGTCGTGCCCCTTGCGGCCATGACAGTTCGAGCCAAGCCCGGCGCCGCCGCGTTCCGCGCGCCAGTGCTTTTGGTGGACGACCTGGGCGAGGTTATCGGTGCCGGCAACGGCGTGGATGATCACGCTGCCGCCGTCGCCGCCGTCGCCGCCGTCGGGGCCGCCCTTGGGGACGTATTTCTCGCGGCGGAAGCTGCAACAGCCGTTTCCGCCATCGCCGCCTTTGACGTACACGATCACGCGATCGACAAACATGGACGGAACTCACGCATGGTTGAATGGCAATTTGACATAGTATCAGAAGAGAAGGGCCAAACAAACGCCTTGGCGAGTGGGGCCGCGTCAGCGCCCCG
>JBBSES010000443.1:0-4358 GCA_038239465.1 Gemmatales bacterium | reverse complement strand
GACGCACGTCAACCTCAACGACGGCACCCTCGAAGGCATGCGCCACCGTCACTGGCCGGTATTTAGCGTGCAATACCACCCCGAATCGTCGGCCGGGCCGCACGATAGCGCTTATCTGTTCGAGGAATTTCGTGGGCTGTTGCGGTAGATTACGTTTGGCTCCCTCCCTTTTAGGGGAGGGGCGGGGGGCGGGGTTGAGCAGCCTAAAACCCCACCCCCCGCCCCTCCCCTAAAAGGGAGGGAGCCAGAATGAGGATGGGTGCGCCATTCCGTCGCGCCAACAAATCCACCCTTCAAGGGTTTATCTTTCCGAAGGAGCGATCGCATGGATCGTCGGACAGCCCTGGCACTCATGGGCGCGACGCTGGCCGCTGGGCCGCGCTTACAAGCGGCATCCACGGACAAGCCGGCCGGCGAACGCGGCACCGTCGAGTTTCGGCCTCTCGCCGATCCGAACGAGCTGCCCGAGCGCTATCGCCTGGAGGCCCATCGCTTCGACTTCGAGACCGAACACAAATTTGAATTGCCCAGCGTTAACGTCGATGTCTGGCATCTGCGTTTTCCGTCGCCGGTCGATTCGGGCTGCAAGGAAAACGACACGGTCCACGCGGAATACTACAAGCCGGCGGGGAAGGGGCCGTTTCCCGGCGTCGTCGTGCTGGACATCACGGCGGGCGATCAAACGCTATCGCGGTCGATGGCCACGCACATGGCGCGGAACGGCATCGCGGCCCTGTTCGTGCAAATGGCCTACTACGGACCGCGCCGCCCGGCCGGCAGCGATCTGCGCCTCCTGATGCCGGACTATCGGCACACCCTCGCCGCCATTCGGCAGACCGTCCTCGACGTGCGCCGCGCCGCCGCCTGGCTGGCGCAACGGCCGGAGATCGACGGCAAACACCTCGGCATCCACGGCACCAGCCTCGGCAGCTTCGTCGGCTCCCTCACCGCCGAGATGGAGCCGCGCTTTCGCAAAGTGTCCGTCCTCCTCGGCGGCGGCGGCTTGGTGGACGCCTATTACGACGAGCCGCGCGCCGCGCCGCTCATCAACCTCTGGAAGGCGACGGGCGGCACCAAGGAAGCGATGAAGGCGCTCATCGCCCCGGTCGATCCGCTGACTTGCGCCGACCGTTTGAAAGATCGGCAGCTGCTCATCATCGCCGGCAAGCGCGACGACATCGTGCCGCCGCGCGCCTCCGAGGCCTTGTGGCAGGCGACCGGCAAGCAGAAAATCGTCTGGTACGATTGCACGCACTACGGCGCGGCCCTCTACGTCGTGCCGATGCTGGGGCATATCGTCAAGCATTTTCAGGAAGCGTAGCGCCATCGCGGCGAGTAAGGTCGCGTAAGCGCCCCGAGCGCGGAGGAAAACATCATGTTGCGATCCGTCATCCCCGGCAGCCTTTTGGTCGTCCTGGGCGTCCTTGGTCTGGCGGCCGTGGCATCGTGCCTGCTGATCTTCACGGGCGCGGGCGCGCCGCTCGCCTGGGGGACATCGGTCGACGGCGTGGGCGCTTCGACGCTCAAGACCGCCGACGATACCAAGACGCGCGTGCTGCGCGACAAGCTGCAGCAGCCGATAGACCTGCCCGATGGCTTTCCGGCCAATACCTCCCTCAGGGACGCGCTGGAATTCTTGAGCTTGAAGCACGGCGTGCAGTTCATCATCGATACGAACGCTTTCGCTTCCATCGACGTGCCGAAGCCCGAAGACGCGAATGTCCAGCTGCCAAAGCTCATGGGCGTCAGCCTATCCACCGTCCTGCGTCTCATGCTCGGCCAGGTCAAGGGGACCAAATTCACGGGCGCCTACCGCGTCACGGACGAGTACATCGAGATCACGACCACGTATCACAAGGACGCCGCACAGAATGGCGTGATCGACGTATCGTTCGACCGCCGGCCCTTGCAGATGGCCCTGCGCGAGTTGGCCGACATGACCGATACGAACATCACCCTCGATCCAAGCGTGGCCGACAAGGCGCGCCGACCCGTGACCGCCGCCCTGAGCCACGTGACGACGGAAACCGCCGTGCGCATCCTCGCCGACATGGCCGACCTGAAGCTCGTCATCCTCGACAACGTCCTCTACGTGACCACGCGCGAAAAGGCCCGCGAGTTGCAGGGCGACGAGGAGAAGCGCGAGGATCGCCGCAAGCAGCAACCGCCCGCGAAGATGCCGGTTATGGAGAAAGAATGAACGAGCGGCGGGGTTTCTGAACGCTCTTAACGCCGCCGCGCGATTAGCCAAGCGGTGGGCGCCAGGATCAACGCCATCCCCAGGAGCGTGAGCAGGCCGAACGACCGCTGGAAGATTAGGCCATCGACGGCCACCGCCATGACCACTTGCGTCAGGCCGATGATCGACACCTTGGCCGGCGTCCCCGAAGTGAAAGCTTTCGTCAGCAGAAATTGGCCGACCGTCGCCGTGAGCCCGACGCCGCCCAGCATCCACCAGGCGTTTCCCGAGTCCGGCAGCGCGGCCGGCGTATCGCGGGTCAGCCACAGCGCCAGGGCGCAAGTCATCGACGCGACGGCCGAGAAATGAACCACGATGGCGCCCGGCGCCACCGCGCGCAGCCGATGCAGGCCGAGCATGGCCAGCGCCGTGAAGAACGAGGCCGCGATGGCCGCGAGCGCCGCGAAATTGCCGGCCGCCAAATGCGGCTGCTGGATAAGTACCACCCCCGCCACGCCGCTGGCCACCGAGAGCCAAACGTTTCCGTCCGGCCATTCGCCCAGCAACGGCCACGACAAGAGCGCCACCCAGATGGGAAACATATTCGTCAGCGTCAGCACGTCCGAGATTGGCATGTGCGTCAGCGCGAAGAAGGTGAAAAGCATACTGCCGCTGCCGGCCAGGCTGCGCCACCACAGCGTCCGCGGCCGCCAGAATACCAGCCGATGCCCCTGGGCCAGCGTGAACGCCCCGGCCAGCAGCAAGGCCATGAAGGAACGAGCCAACGCGATCCAGCGCCAATCGCATTCGAGGCGCAGCGCGTGCGTCAGCGTGCCCATGTAGGTGAAGGCCACGCAACCGCTCAACATCCACAGGTAGGACGGCAAAGGCGAAGGCAACGTGGGCGGCTCGATGACAGTACTTAATCCGGTGGCGGGGGTGCTGGACCTCATGCGATTATCATAGAGTTGTTTACGTTTCGCGTCTCCGCGCTCGGGGCGCTTACGCGACCCCGCTCGCCAGGTTATTCCGAGCGCACCCCGGCGATCACCACTTCCAGGTACTCCCGCGCTCGCCGCGCCAGGGCGTCGATGCCGTCCGCGTCCTTGGGGCGCGGCACGAACGGCGCGAAGATGCTCTCGCAGCACAGGGGGATCGTCCGGCCCGTGAAGGCGACCGGCATCAACAGCTTGTAGTGGTCGATTTCGCCGTAGCCGGGGCCGCAGTCCTCGCCTTTCTCGGCGCCGCGCGGGAAGTTGCGATGGTCCTTGATGCAGAAGCTGCGCACCTCGCCGGCGCATTTCTTGAAGTCGTCGATGGGGTCCACGTCGCCGCGCAGGTAGTCGAGGACGTTGCCGGCGTCATAGTTGACGCGGACGCCGTCGTCGTTGACCTCGCGCGTGATCGCGGCGCACGCTTCTCCGGTGCCCGTCTCGCCGCCATGTTGTTTGACGACGAGGAGTACGCCGTTGTCGCGGGCGATGGGGCCGAGTTCCTTGAAGCGCTCGACCCAGAGCTTGCGATTGCCGCCCTTGGTGTGGCCAAAGGTCAGCACTTGCCCCACGCCGCCGGCCTTCGCTTGCAGGATGCGCTGCTTGAAAATGGCCAGCGCGTCCTTGTGTTCGGGATAGACGACGGAGAACATCATCACCGGCTCAAGCCCCAGGTCGCGGCATTTCTTGCCGAGGTCTTTGGCCCGTTGCGGGTCGGCGTCGTTGGGCAAGATCGCCTCGCTCTTGCCGTCGGCGTTCTTGTGAGCGATGCCCCAGGCGACGTGCTTGTAGCCCGCCGCCTTGATGCCGCTCAAGGCGCGGTCCAGCGGATATTGCGCGTAGGGCAACGTCATGCAGGCGATGGGGAAGGTTGTCGGCTTTCGCTCTTCGGCGGCGTAGGCCAGGCGGCCCAAAGCAAGGGAAGCCGCGGTGGTGGCGAGAAAAGTGCGTCGGTCGAGCATGAGGAATCCTCGTTTTTTCAGCGGTTAGCGACGGTTCGGAGAAGCGTTGCGGTCGAACGGTTCTCCGAAGTCATCACGAAGTCGCGTTCGCCCGAGAGCATGAAAACGAGCGTTTGCTTGGCGAGCGGGGGGAGTTAGGCCCCCGGGGTTTACACCGGGGGGGGAAGCCCCCCCCCCGCCCGGGTTTTTAAAGAGCCGCGGGGCGAAAAAAAAAAAACCCCCCCG
>JBBSES010000442.1:0-4358 GCA_038239465.1 Gemmatales bacterium | reverse complement strand
GTCATCATCCGCACGCTCGACCTCGGCGGCGACAAGCAGGTGTCGTACCTGGGCAACCGCCGCGAGCCGAACCCGTTCATGGGCTGGCGCAGCATCCGCCTCAGCTCCGCCTATCCCGAATTCTTCCATGCGCAGCTGCGGGCCATTCTGCGGGCGGCGACGCATGGCCAGGTCAGCCTGCTGTTTCCGATGATTTCGACCCTGGACGAGGTCCGCCAGCTAAAGCGCACGGTGGAGCACGTCAAGACCGCGCTGGCCAGCGCGGGCATCCCTTTCGCCGAGAATGTGCCGATCGGACTGATGATCGAGGTGCCGGCGGCGGCGCTGTGCATCGACCAGCTGCTCGGCGAGGTCGATTTCGTCAGCATCGGCAGCAACGATCTCATCCAATACGTGATGGCCGCCGACCGCGATAATCCCCGGGTGGCCCACCTGTGCGAGCCGTTTACGCCGGCCATCTTTCGCCTGCTGCGGCCGGTAATCGAAGCGTGCAATGCCCAAGGCAAGCCGGTAACGCTGTGCGGCGAAATGGCGGGCCGGCCGCGCTGCGTCATGCCCCTCTTCGGCATGGGCCTGCACCGCTACAGCATGAGTCCGGCGTTCGTGCCGACGATCAAGGAAGTGATGCGGCACACGACGCGCGCCGACGCTGTGGAGATGGCGATGAAGGTAGCCAATCTGAGTACCGTCGGCGACGTGCGCGGCTACCTGACGCGGCGCATCAAGAAGCTGTGTCCGAACGTGTCGCAGCTGGATGTGCGGATTTGATTCGGGTGCCGAAATGTCGTGAGGATGGACGGGGATACTGGCGAGATAGCTGGCCGCCGATTTGCTGCCAGAGAGGCGAGGGAGTTGTTGGTTGCATCAATCCACGGTGCGAGTGCCCCTCATCGCAAGCGAGAAACCCTTCCTCTTCGAAGGAGATCCCCCAGTCGTCCGGTACGGTGGACGGCGTTAGGTCCTTTTCCGCCAGCAATTCCGCCACGACCACTTCGTCCAAAGGAAGGACGACCACCGGGCGATACCATGCGGGCGAGGTGTCCGCCTGCTTCTCGAACCGGATAAAGTTGCCTTCGCGCTCGAAGTGGCCCAGGTAGACGTAGTGGATCATAAAATTGCCTCCCGTCAATCCAGCCCTATCGTGGCCGAACACGTAGTACATTATACAAGCCACCCCTCCTTCCGTTTCCCGGCCGTTTCCGCCCGAAAAACCGGATTCGCCAGCAAGCGCCGGCCATCGGTTCCCCACGGACAAAGCACCTCGTCCCCCGGCGCCTCAATCAACACCTCGTCCATATAGCATGCCATGAAATTGGCCTTCGCCAAAATCTCGACGTGGACGAATGGCCCCTCCGATTGCAGCGGAAAGTGGTTCAGAATCAGCCGGCGAAAGAGCTTCATGGGGCTGGCGGCGTCGCTCAGGCGCAGGCCGAAGAGAAGACGCAAGGCCCCTTGGTATGTGCGATGCTGCCAGCCCAGGTAGGTGAGAGGCGCGTCGAGCGGCACGCCGAAGAGGACGCGGATGCCGCCGCGATAGAACTTGCCGAGCCAGCGCCAGGCGCGCGGCAAGGGCCGGCCCACGCGCGCCGCCGATACCAGGTGGACGTGGTCGATGCGCTCGAGAAGGGGGCGAACGTCCTCGGGGCGGTAGCGCGGATCGCACGGGGCGTAGCAGAGGAGCGGATGGCGCGCCGCCTTGATGCCTGCGCGGAGCGCGGCGCCGACGCCCGGCGAGTCTTTGAGATGGAGGCAGCGCGCCCCCGCCGTGTCGCCGCCATCGTCGGCGAGGATGATTTCGTAATCGCGGTTCATGGCGTCGAGGACGCGCCGCCAGTCGGCGACGATGGCCGCGCGATCGCCACTGCCGCCGGCGAAGAGGACGACGCTCAGCGGCGCGGCGGCGACGGGCGGCAGTTTCGGCGGCTCGATCTCAGGCATCGGCGGACTCGCGGAAGGGGCATCGTCGAAGCGTTCCCTTGTCCTACGAATCTAGCGCCGGCCGACTACCGAGCGCCGCCCGTCGTGCGCATCAGCACCAGCGGCCTTTCGACGTTGTCGCCGTTGAATTCTCGATGGCGCAGCACTTCCACTAGCTTACCCGACGTTACATGCTCGGCCCAGGCAGCCGCGTCGTCGCGCGTCATTAAGATGTAATGGGTGCCGGGCCGGCTCGCCCACACGTCGAGATTTTCCCATTCGAGAAAGGTGTTCAACGGCGGTCCGAGGTGAAAGGCGAGCGCGTGCGCCTCGACGCGGAAGAGCAGCACCCCTTGCGGTGGCGGCGCCAGCTGACGAATGGCGGCGGCGAAGGCGCGTTGGTCGCGTGACTCTTCGGCCATCGGCAAGACGTGACGCGAATAGATGCCCCAACCGATGAGCGAAGCCAGCATGACGGCCGCGACGGAGCCGACTAATCGGCGTAGGCGGATGCCGTCCGCGCTCCAGCATTCGGCCACGCACCCGAGGAATAGGGCCAATCCCGGAAAGGCCGGCAACAGGTAATCGGCGCGTTTGAAGCGAAAGCAGGACAGAAGCAGAATCATGCTCGCCGCCCAGACGAGGCCGAAGCGCGTGTCGGCGTCGCGGCGCCAAAGGTCATTGCGAACGGCATACCAGCCGGCGAAGGGAAGGAGCAAACTCCAGGGCAGGAAATCGCCGAATAGATGGGCACCGTAAAACCACCAGGGCCGTGCGTGCATGGCGCCGTCGTCCTCGCCGCCGAAACCGCGTTCGACGTTGTGCCGCCAGAAGAAGACGCGGAAGAACTCGCCCTGGGTTTCGTGGTTCGCCCACCAAAACCACGGCACGGTAAGGAGCAAGACGAGCGGCACGCCCCAGAGCAACGATGAGCGCCACGACCAGGAACGACGTTCGACGAGTTGATGCGCGATGAGAACCACCGCGGGCAACACGACGCCGATTGGCCCCTTGAGCATGACGGCGACAGCGACGGCGAGGTAGGCGCACAGCTGACAACCGAGTGTCACGGTTAGCGGGGGGCGTAAGCCCCCCGTGTTAGTTCGTGCCGCATAAGAAGCGAGCAACGCCACGCTAACCGCCAACGTCAACGGCATGTCGATGCGGCCGACGCGAGCCAACCATGTGTAATGGAGCGCCGTCGCCAGCACGGCGGCGGCCACCCAGCCAGCGACCGGCCGACCGTGCCATGTGAGCGCCGCGCCCAGGGCGACCACGCCGAGCCAGGCCGCCAGCGCCGCCGGTAGCCGCACCGCCCAGGCATCGACCGGCAGGCCACGGCACCAGGCCGCCCCGGCGACCAACCAATAATAGAGCGGAGGCTTTTGCAGTTCCGGCCGCGTGTCGAAGAGACGCGGTATGGACCACGGCCCGTCGCGCAAGACGCTTTCGGCGTTCTGAGCGGCGCGGGCTTCGTGGCTGCTCCACAGGTCGCGGTCGGCGAGGCGATGGAAGAACAATGTGGCGGCGCAGACGAGCAAGCCGGCCCATCCGAGGAGGAGCAGGCGGCGGGTTGGTCTTATTTCCGGGCGGGATTCGCGCATGGGAGCGCTGCCTTTCCGCCCTTCTCCGTGTGCCGTTCCGATTTTTTGGCGAGCGTCGAGGCGTAAGGTCGACGTGTGAGCAACTACCACGTCGGGCTTACGCCTCGACGCTCGCCAAGCCTTTCTCACGCCACCTGGCGCAAAAAGTGCGCGTCGTGCAAGCGCTGATACGTCGCGCTCGTCTTCAGCAATTCCAAATGCGTGCCGATCGCCTCCACGCGGCCGCCGTCGAGCAGGACGATGCGGTCGGCGATTTCCAGGGTGTTCAGCCGATGCGTGATGATGAAGGTGGTCCGGCCACGCATGAATTCCTTCAAGGCGCGGTTGATCTTGGCCTCGCTCTCCGGATCGGCCTGGTTGGTGAACTCGTCGAGGATCAGGATGCTCGGCGCCCGTAGCACGGCGCGGGCCAGCGACAGGCGTTGTTTCTGGCCGCCCGATAGCTTGTTGCCGGCTTCGCCCAGGCGCGTGTCGTAGCCGTTGGGCAGGCCGACGATGAACTCGTCGGCGAAGGTCAGCTTGGCGGCCGCGATCACGTCCTCGCGCCGCGCCCGCTTGTAGCCGTAGGCGATGTTGTTGTGGATCGTGTCGTCGAAGAGGAGCGTCTCTTGCGTGACGAGCGCCACTTGCCGACGCAGGCTGCGCAGGTTGACCTGGCGGATGTCGTGACCGTCGATCAGGATCGATCCGTGGTCGGGATCGTAGAAGCGCGGCAACAGGCCGAGCAGGGTCGTTTTGCCGCAGCCATTCTTGCCGACTAGCGCGATCGTCTCGCCGAAGCGGCAACTGAGGTGGACGTTCGTCAGAATGGGCCGACCGGGATCGTAGGAGAAGCAG
>JBBSES010000441.1:0-4365 GCA_038239465.1 Gemmatales bacterium | reverse complement strand
GGCGTGCTGTATCGTCCCGAGCACATCCTCGTGGTCCAGCTGGATTGCGCGGGCGACCACCGCGGCGCCTGGGAGCCGGACTTCGATCAACTGCTGGCGTCGTTCCGCCTCAAGGGCAAGAAATGACCCGCTTTGTTTACGTTTCGCGTCTCCGCTACGGATTCCTCGGCTCCGGCAGCTGAACGCCCTTGCCCCGTTCGCGCAGGTTCGTCGCCGGTCCCAGGATTTGCTCGACTTGTGGCGACTTTACCGGCTCGAGGTCGTAGTGGAAGCGGCGCACGTCCTGGATGCGCCAGGGAATCAAGTTCTCGGTGATGAAGTCGAACGGCGGATATTGATACCACGGCGCCGGGATGCGCTGCGGCACCACCTTGGTTTCGTAGCCGTCCTTGGTGATGGTGAAGTTATAGGTGCCGTAGTAGACGAAGTGGTCGTCGGCCGGCGTGGCGCCGATGGCCTGGCCATTGCGCTGCACGACGGCGCCGGGCGGCTCCGTCTCGATGACGTAGCGACGATCGACGCAGCCGAGGGTCGAACCGGCGGCCAGCGCGACCGCGACAAGTACGGCGTTTCGCCTCATGCTTTCGCCCGCCTGGATAAGACGATGGTGCATTAGTCCGCGGGAGATATCGTGGCGGCCGCGAGGCGTCAAGAGCGGAATTCGGCCGCGGCTAAATCCAGCTCTTCCAGCGAAACAGGATGAACGATCCTAGCCCCGTGGCGAACATCAGCCCCAAAGCGGCAGGATAGCCATAGACCCATTTCAATTCGGGTATGCCCTCGAAGTTCATGCCGTAGATGCCCGCGATCAACGTCATCGGCAGCACCACCGTCGAGATCATGGTCAGCACCTTCATGATCTCGTTGAGCTTCAACGACTCAGTGGCCAGGTGCATCTGCATCAGGTCGTTGACCATGTCGCGCGATCCCTCGATCAATTCGGTGAATCGCATCAAGTGATCGTAGACGTTGCGGTAGTAGACGCGCTCGCGGTCGCCGATCATCTCGCATTCGCCGCGCGCCAGCCGGGCCAGCACCTCGCGTTCGTGGACGAGCGTCTTGCGAATCATGATGAGTTGCCGCTTCATCAAAATGAGGTCGCGCAAGTGTCCCGGCGTCGGCTTGTGCAGCACGCCTTCCTCGATGTCGTCCAGCGACTCGTCGAAATGCTCCAGTAGCGGCGCGTATTCGTCCACGATGTCGTCGAGAATCAAGTGACACAGATAGTCCGGCCCGCGTTCGGCATGACTATCGTGCCGCCCGAGGAATGATTGCAATTCCTTGACGCTGAGCAACGGCTCGAAGTGGTGCGTCAAAAGGATGCGGTCGGTCAGGACCAGGCTCAGCTGCGTGGGATTGTGGCGGTGAACGTCCTCCTCGGCGTCCTCGGTGAGCGCGCCGTCGGCCGTCATGCGCATGGGATTGCCGACGATGAACAAGTAATCCGGAAACTCCTCGACCTTGGGGAAGTGCGGCGGCGCCTCGGGATCGTGGCGCAGCTTGGTCATGTCGTCGAGCGTCAACGCATGGACCGGCAGGAACTGGACGAAGACGTGCTGCTCTTCCTCCTCCGTTGGGGCTTCGAGGTCGATCCACAAGGTTCCCGTCGTCGTCGTCCGAAACTCATCGGCGCGCTCGACCAACGCGGAGGGGTCGAGCGCCTGGCCGCATTTCGTTCGCGGGTCCCAATAGTAGATGGAGATCATGGCAGCGCTCTCTCGATGGCCGTCGATGGGAGGGGCCAAAACGTCTGAAAATGTGCTAGCACTCCGGCGGACACCTGGGCTATGATTCCGCCAGGTCAATTTCGATCGCTCGGGGACATGGAGGTTCCGTCATGCCGCAATGGTCCAGTCCGCTCTTGTGCGTCGCCAACGATGGCTTGTTTTCCCTGCACTATCCCGACAAGGCGCCGACCGGCGGGACGGTGCGAAACGTCATCGACGCCGCCGGGCCGCAGGTGCTGCCCATGCCGTCGCGGCGCCTGACCGAGGAGCAACTTTCGGCGTGGTTCCGGGCCTGGCGCCGGGCCGGCTACGAGTTTCAGAACGCGGGGTAAGGAAAGCGCGAAAAGGCAAGCCCATTACTGGTCTTCGTTCAACCAGCCCGCAAGGGTCGCCGCCAACTCGCCGGGGGTGCGCGGCCTTTGCTCCGGCTTTTTCGCCATCAACTGCCGCACCAGCGTCACCAAACGCGGCGGCACCTCGGGGCGCAGGTGTTCCACCGGGGTCGGCTCCTCCGATTGATGGCGGATCACCTTTTCCAACTTCGTTCCTTTCGGGAACGGCACCTGCCCCGTGAGCAGGAAATAAAAGGTGCAGCCCAGGCTGTATAAATCAGCCCGGATGTCGGCCCGGTGGGCGTCCAGCGCCTGTTCCGGGGCGATGAAGTCCGGCGTGCCCATGATGACGCCGATCTTGGTGATCGAGCGTTGGTCTTCCGGCTCGTCGTGCGCTTGCAGCCAGCGGGCCAGGCCCATGTCGAGGATCTTAATGAGCGGCTTGTGGGCGCCCCATTCGGCCCGCGCCCGCGCCTCGCTGCCCGCCGCCGGGTCCGCCGGCAGCGAGGTCCAGGTTTCCATGAGGTTGGACGGATTCACGTCGCGGTGGACCAGGCCGCGCTCGTGGGCGTGCTGCAAGCCGAGCGCCACCTGCCGCACGTACTCGCCCGCCTGCGCCACCATCATGGCGCCGTTGCCCCGCACCAACCGCGCCAGCGTCGTCCCCTCGACGTATTCCATCGTGTAGAAGTGGACGCCATCGACGGCGTCGGCGTCGAAAGCGAGGACGATGTTGGGATGCGTCAGCTGGGCGGCGGCCTGGATTTCCCGATGAAAGCGCATCACCAGGCTCGGGTTGGCGAGCCGTTCCTTGCGCACGAGTTTCAGGGCGACGACGCGGCCGAGCCGACGATGGTGCGCCTTGAAGACCTGCCCCATGCCGCCTTCGCCGAGGCGTTCGAGGATGACGTAGGAACCGAGCGTCAAATCGCCGCCGCGTCCCTGGAAGAGTTGATTGACCTGGTAGGGAGTCAGCCAGCCGCGGCCGACCAGCTCCTTGGCCAGGGCGTGGGCGTCGGTGAAGCGAGGCCGCAGGTCGCGCTTCACGATCTCCTGTTGTTCCGTCTCCAGCAGACGGCACTGGCCGAGCGTCTCGACGAACTCGGCGACCGAATCCATGTGCATGAGGGCCAATCGGTTCGACAGGGGAGAGGTAAACTGGCACTGAGGAAATGGTATCGACGGCGCCCGCCGCTGTCAGCAGGCTTCCACTTCCGGGAGCGCCAAAAACTCTCGCGCCGTCCCCGCCAGCAAGCGCCTTCGTTCCCCGTCCGTCAACTCGGGCAACGATTCGATCAGCTGGCCCGGAACGGTTTCGCCCAGCGGAAACGGGTAATCGGTGCCCAGCGCGACGCGGTTCACGCCTACGAGGCGAACGATTTGCCCCAGGGCGTCGGCGTCGTGGACCAGCGAATCGAGGTAGAAGCGGCCGAGATAAGCGCGCGGGTTACAGCTGCCGGCCACGGCGCATAGGTCGGGTCGAGCGTGGTAGCCGTGTTCGATACGACCAATCGTCCCCGGAAAGGCGCCGCCGCCGTGGGCGAACGCGATCCGCAAGCGCGGCAATCGCTCTAGCACGCCGCCAAAGATAAGGGAGCAGATAGCCAGCGCCGTTTCCGCCGGCATACCCACCAACCAGCCGAGCCAGTAGTCGGCCATGCGCTCCTTGGCGAGCATGTCCCAGGGATGGACGAAGACGGCCGCTCCTGACTCCTCGGCGGCCGCGAAGATCGGAAACAACTCCGGCCGATCCAGGTTCGCGCCGTTGACGTGGCTACCCATTTGTACGCCGCGCAATCCCAATTCGCCCATGCAGCGTTTTAGTTCGTCGATGGCCAAATCGGGGGCTTGCATGGGAATCGTGCCAAGGCCGGCGAAGCGCGTTGGGTGAGCGCGCACCACCTCGGCGATGTGGTCGTTGAGACGCCGACTCAAATCGAGCGTATCGCGCGGTTGCGCCCAGTAGCTGAACATGACGGGCACGGTCGAGAGGACTTGCAGGCCGACGCCGTGACGATCGCAATCGCGGAGGCGTTCGTCGGCATCCCAGCAATTGGCGTTAATCTCGCGGAACGATTTGCCATCGATGACCATGCGGGCGCAACCGATGCCGTGCGGTTCCATCTGCACGAAGCCGCCGTAGCCATAGCGCTCGCGTAGGTTGGGCCACGCGGGGGGCAGGATGTGGGTGTGGAGGTCGATCTTCATGGGAGTAAGGGGATAGGCGAGCGGGGGCGTCAGCCCCCCCGGGTTTTCTGTGGGAAAAAAACCGGGGGGTGTCGCCCCCCGCTCGCCCCGCGAAAATG
>JBBSES010000440.1:0-4373 GCA_038239465.1 Gemmatales bacterium | reverse complement strand
TCGTTGCGCAGGCGTTCGTGCAGTTGCTGATAGAGGGAACGAACGAGGCTTTGAATGCAGTAGTCGCGGACGTCGTTGCCGTGGACGAACTCCGGCCCCTGATGCAGGGCGGAGCCGAGCAGGGTGATGGCGCTGCAAATGCCGTGGCGCTGCAGCACCCAATCGAAGCCGCGGTGCGGATGGCCGCCCTGGTGGAAAGCCAACTCGATCAACGGCTGCAAGTCCTCGCCATCAAACGGTTGATACTGCTCGAGCGCCTCGCGGATCGGCCCGCCTTCGCTCAACATGCGGAAGAAGGGAGCGGCGCGGACGATGTCGCCCTGCTCGATGAACAGCCGGCCCACCTCGCGGCCGGCCGCGCGAATGCCCTCTTCATAAGCGGCGTGGACGTTCTCGGGCAATTCGGCGCCCGGAGCCGTCGGCAAGGGGTTGACGCCCAGTTCGTGGCGCTTCTTCATGAGCAGGGCGTAGAAAAGGCTGCCGTATTCCTTGCGTTCGCGGAGCGAGGCGATAAGGGCGTCGATGGCCCGCGCGGGCCCGTCAGTGGCGAAGGTGCGTTGCAAGTCTTCGTAGATGGTGGAATCCATGATGCGATATCCTTTTATCGCATCGTATCACTCACTGCCCCGGAAGGCGAGGGGCCAGGCGTCACGGACCCTGCCGCGGTTGGGCCGCATGTAAGCTGATGATGCTCGCCTCGGGTTGGTTGAGGTCGATGACCTGGGCGTCGCGCGTCTGAGCGACCGTCCGGTTGCCGGCCGTGTCGGCGGCGGTGGCCCGCAAATGAACCTTCGACTTCACCTTGGGCGGCAGCTGCCAGCAGAACGTGCCGTCTTTCGGTTGGTCCGCCGCGATTTGCTGCCACGGCCCCGCCTCGTCTTCGGCATATTCCAGGATGATCGGGCGGGCGGCCAAATTGCGGTCCTTCGCTTCCCAGCTGAGGATGAGACAATCGCGCCGGCTGGCGTCGGCCCTCGGCTTGTGCAGGTGGACTTCGGGTGGCGTGGTATCGACCTCGACGCGCATCTCGGGCAAATCGCCCGGCTTGGGCGGCCCCTTGGTGAGCAGGACGCCGCTGACCACCATCAGGCGCAACCCGTAAATGCCTTCGCCGGGCAGCGTCACGCTGATGGGCGAACGCAGGTCGGGATCGTCGGCGAGGAATTCCCAGGTTCGGCCATCGTCGCGCGTCACGAACATTTGCACGCTGCTAAGGCCCGACGCGCCGGCGCGGATGTCATAATCCACGGTGATTTCCCGCGTGTTGACGATCTGCAAGCGCGGCAACGGCAAGGGCGACGGGCTTGGTGGGGAAGATTCCGAAAAGCCCGACACTCGCTGTACCTCTTCGGTCGGCACCCCCGCCCAGGCGATGTCCTGTTTGCCGGAAGCCATGGGCGCCGCCGGATAGCCCCCCGACGGCGTCGCCGGATAGCCGGGCGGCGTGAACGCTGCGGGCGGCTGCCGTTCGACCGTCACCGGCGACACTATGGGTGCCGCGGAAGTAACCGGCACTACGGGTGGCGGCGGCGGCGGCGGCGGCGCCGCGGCCACCGGAGCGGCCGACACGCTCACGGGCGCTTCCTTGTCGCCGGCGTTGCCGGCCACGTCCTTGATTTCCAGCCGCACCGTCACGGGACTGCTCCCCGTCACCTTGAAGCGAGCTTCCCCTTTCAGCTGCGGAATTGACACGGGCACGGGTTGCCAGGAGGCACCGGCCCCCTCGCCCATCTTGTACTCGACGCGCAACGTGTCCAGGCTCGGGTTCTCTTCCTGTACGTCCCAGTTGACCGTGACCTCGTCGCCGGAGCGGTCGCCCGTCAGCGCCACGACCACCGGCTTTTGCGTGTCCACCAGGATTTTCTGGCTGGGCGCCTCTTGATACGGCGACGGCGGCTCGTGCTTCCCCTTTTGATCGACGACGGTGACGCTGAACCAGTAGACGCCATCGGTCGGCGCGGAGAAGGTGAACATGCGCTGGTCGGGGCCGGCGCTGGCTTCCTGCTTCCAGTTCTTCCCCTGGTCGCTGGAGCTAAACAAGATCAACGATTGGATGAGTGGCCGTTGCGCCGGCTCGACCGTGATGGGTATGCCGAAACTGCGGCGGCCGATCGGCGCCACGTCGTTCGGCGCCGCCACCTGGCCCATAAGAAGCACGGTCAGAGCGAGTGTACCGATGGCCATTCCCGCCTCCCTCCCCAAACTGCAGGCGACGCACGAACCACGAACGCACCCGCCGCTGGGGCGAAGATCGGGGATGCGCCGATGAAGCCGCCAATGCCGGCCTTGCCGATAATATCGGCGGCCCCGGCCGCGACCTTGAGTTTTGCCGCTCCAAAAACGGCGGTAGAGGACAAGGCTTGCCGTTTCGCGCTCGCGCCTCTCAACGCTTAAATCCTTGGCCGATAATATAATTCGCTAGGTCAATCCTGCCGGCCCCCGTATAGCTACGCATAGGTTTGGCCGGATGGCCGCCTTTCTTGCCTGGCTGCTCCCCTCATGGGGACACCCACCCAATCACTCTGACCATCCGTTGCGACGGAGGCCTCGCACATGGCGTGAGCCTGGGGTGCCGGTACACCGAAAGGCTGCGACCATGGATGCGCTGGATGCGAGCAGGGCCTCGCCTCAGGAACTACAGGAAAGGTTCGGCCTGTTGGCGGCCGACGCGCGCGAATACGCGCTCTATCTGGTCAGCCCCGAAGGGCGTCTGCTGTGCTGGAACCCGGGGGCGGAACGACTGTTCGGCTACCAGTCGAACGAAGTCGTCGGCCAGCATTTTTCACGGTTTTTCATCCCCGAGGATATCCGCAACGGCCAGCCCGAACACGAACTCCGCACGGCCCTGGCGGATGGCCAATCGCACAGCGTCCGCTGGCAAATGCGCGAGGATGGCACCAAGTTTTGGTCCAAGGCCACGACGACCGCGCTACGGGACGAAATGAAACAGGTCGGCTCGTTTGCCCGAGTCATGCACGACTTGACCGAAAACGAGAAGCAGCAAGCGCAGCAGAAGCGAGCCGATGACCTGGCCGACGCCAATCGAAGCAAGGAAGAGTTCCTGGCCCTGCTGGCCCACGAGCTGCGCAATCCCTGTCGGCGATCCTCAACGCCATCAGCATCCTGCGGCCGATGCGCACCGACGACCCGATCATCCAGCAAGCCGGCAACATCATCGACCGCCAGGTGGGGCAGATGGCGCGCCTGGTGGACGACCTGCTCGATATCAGCCGCGTCACCACGGGGAAACTCCGGCTGAAGACCGAACACGTGGATTTGCATCTCGCCATGAACCTCGCCGCCGAGGCGGTTCGCCCTTTTATCAGTGCCCGCAAGCACGAATTCTCGTTGCTGCTGCCGACCGAAACGCTGTGGCTGAGCGCGGACCCGGTGCGCTTGGAGCAGGTCGCTAGTAACCTCCTCAACAACGCGGCGAAATATACCGACCCTGGCGGCCTCGTCATGTTGGCCGTCAGCCGGAGAGGTCCGACGCCGTCATCCGCGTGCGCGACAATGGCGTGGGCATCGCGCCGGAGATGCTGCCGAGCATTTTCGGGCTGTTCACGCAAGTGGATGGCACGCTCAGCCGCTCTCACGGCGAGCTGAGCATCGGCCTCGCGCTGGTCAGCGCCTTGGTGGAAATGCACGGCGGACGCGTGTCGGCCAAGAGTGCCGGGCTAGAAAAAGGCAGCGAGTTCACCGTTAAGCTCCCCGTCCTGACCCACTCGCCCGGACAACCGACGAGAACCGGCCGACCGCTAACGCCATCAAGCGTCCGGCATCGACCATTACTTCGTCAAGTCGGTCAGTGTGGACAAACTGACCGACTTGTTCAAGACTTTGGCAGTCTGACGAGGACGGTTAGGACTTCTTCTTTTCGACGGTTTCGGCTCCAGTGACCATGTGGGCGGCGGCCTTAACGAAGTCGCCCACGTGCGCGGCGGCGCCTTGGGCCATGTCGATGGCCTTCTCCGTCAATGTCGTGGCGGGAGCCTTGGGTTCCTCAACGGGATGATTCTTGGCTTCTGTCTTGCGCTGCCGTTTCGCCCGCGCCTTATCCTTGATAGCTTCTCGAATGTTCTTCATGGCAGTTCCTTTCGGGAGCGTCTTGGCGCCCCGAGTCGAGGAAAGTTGACTCTGCCATAGTGGTTGAGCATTTAGCGTGCCGCCGATTGGACCTACTCCGAAAATAGCCCGGCCAGCGGGGGCCAGCCTCTCGAGCGTGTTCTCAGGAGAGCTTACTCCCCAAAGGGCATCCAGTTAAGATTGCATTTGGCCCCAACAGGGCGGCCTCAAGAGAGCCCAAGGCAACGCCCTGGGTGGAATAGGGCACCCGGTTTTTCAGTCCTGAAGGGGCGGCCCAAACCGTGGCG
>JBBSES010000439.1:0-4383 GCA_038239465.1 Gemmatales bacterium | reverse complement strand
CTCGTCGTGTTGGCCGATAAGCAAGAGATTGCTGGCCGTCTGCCGGCGAAAGACGGCCGCCGTCGGCTCCTTGATGGCGATCGCCTCGCCCAGCCAAGCCGATGCCGCCGGGATCGTAACGGGCCATTCCGGTTCCCGCAGCGCTCGCGCGAGCAAGGCGTTGGCCCGCGCGTCGGCCGGGACGTTGCCCTCGAAGACCAGCTGCGGCCGGGCGACGGCGTCCATCGCTTTCAGCTGGTGCAGCAATTCCTCGCGCCGGCCATCGGGCAGCCAGACCACTTGAAAGATATCGTTGCCTTCGAGCAGGCCATTTTGATCGTTGTAGATCGCCTCGCCCGGACGCGACAGCAGCCGGGCCGCCGCGTTGTCCTTGCTGAGAATCAGGTTGGCGTCGGCCTCGCTGCACTGGAGGGCGATCCGCACCGCCATCTGGTCGATAGTGCTGCGCGCCAGCGTATACGCGCCGCCCAGCGTTTGCGAGCCGAGCAAGATGTGCAGTCCAAACGCGCGGCCCTGACGCACGAGTCGATCCAGCAGCAACGCCGCCTCCTGCGAGAGCTTGTCGTCCTCGACGAAGAACTCTTGAAACTCATCGACGATGAGCAGGATGCGCGGACAGGGCTGGCCGCTCGCTTCCCGATATCCCTTCAAGTCGTGAACCCCGAGCGAGCGAAAGCGGTCGCCGCGCTGCCGCAGTTCTCCGTCGAGGCGCTGCAGCACGCTCAGGCCGAACTCGCGTTCGCTCTCGACGGCGATGACGCGCGCGTGCGGCAATTGAGCGTTGGCATACGCCTTGAACTCGACCCCCTTCTTGAAGTCCACCAAATACAGTTCCACCTCGTCGGGGCTGTAGTGCAGGGCGACGTTCGTTATCAGCGCATGGAGAAGCGTCGATTTGCCGGAGCCGGTCTTGCCGGCGATGAGGACGTGCTGCGCGGTCCCTTTGCCGAGGCGTAGATGTTGCCGTTTGGTGGCGCCGGCGCGGCCGAGCGGCACGTCGATCCCTTCCCGGCTATCGTGCGTCCAGTAATCGCCCGGCGGCGGCGCGATGAAGTCGAACGAGACCTCCACGCGATTGCTGTCCTTTGCCGCCCGGCCGACGGTATCGAGCAAGCGATTCAATGGCTCGCCGGTCAGCGGCGCGTCGAGCGTCAACGGGAAGCGGCCCAAGTCGTCGTCCTTCCAGACGAAGCGCTGCTCCTTCCAGGCGAGGGTAACGCTGGTCGGCTCCAGGTCGGCGAGGCGAAAGCCTTCCGGCATCGGTTGGCGCGTGTCGGCGCTGACGAGAGTATAGACGCCGCAGCCGGCGCCGCTGGCCGCGATGCTCAGCAGCCTTCGGGCCGACTCCTCGGTGAAGTTGGTCGGGAAGTTGGCGACGACCAGGACGCGGAACGGTTCGGCCACCTCGCCCGCCTGCGCGTTGTATTCCTCGATGCTGCGATATTGATTGCGCAGACACTTCTGGATGACGTTTTCCATGTGGGCGGCCAGGTCGGCGAGGCGCTGTTCGATGTGCCGCGCCTCGGTCCAGATACGGCCGCCGATGAGCGCTTCGTCGTGATCGGCCAGGCGCATGAAGGCCGCGAAGTTCTCGCCGAGGCCGACCGGGTCGATGACGGTGAAGCGGACCTTGCCCGGTGGCAGCGCCGTCAGGAAACGGAGCATGAGCATTTGCAGCGCGTCCACGGCGGCGCCGCGGCCATCGTCGCGCGCCCGCAGGAGGATGGAGCCGCGCTCGGGAAACGGCGTCAAGGCGGGCAACGTAAAGGCGGGCAAATCCGGCAGCCGCTCGCGCGTCTCGTCGGCCGACTCGGGAGAAAGCGATTCGCGCGTGACCTCGAAGGCGCCGAAGCGCAAGTAGGGCGGCGTCGATCGTGGCGGCGTCCAGTCCTCCCATGAGGGAAATCGGATTGCCACCTCTCGCTGAACCGAAGCGATGGCCGCGTTCGCCGCGGCAACTCCCTCCTGCCATTCGCCAGCTAGCCCCTGGATGCTTTCCACGCGGCGCTGCTGGCTCTGCTCGGCCTCTTGCCGATAGCGGGACTCGACTACGCGCAGTTCGGTTTCGGCGCGTTGCTTGTTTCCCGCCCACCGGCGGCGCTGGCGTTCCTCCGCTTGCAGCAGTTGCTTGTCGCGCTGCTGGACCTGGGCCGCCAGCAGACGCGGATACTTCTCTTCGCACTGCTGTTTCTCGGCGTCGCGCTGCCGGTCGCGGGCGGTCATGAGGATGCGTTGCTTTTCTTTCAGCTGCCGCAGCTGGGCGTCGCGCGCCTGTTCCTCCTTGGCGAGTTCGATGAGGCGAAGACGGTGCGTTTCCCCCGAGAATGCACGCGCCCGGATCGCGGCGGCCTCGGCGTCGGACAGCGCTTTCGCCAGGAGCTGGTAGCCTCGCACTGCCTGGGCATGGCCGATGGCATAAAGCATTCCCCTCAGCGCCGTGGCCAGCAGGAGCGAAGCCCCGGTGCCGACGATGACAGGATGCAGACGCGGCGCGATGATTTCATAATGCGTCAGGCCGAAGAGAACGCCCGTCAGCGCGAGCCACGAAAGGAGGAAATAGAGCAAGAATCGTTTCCCCTCGAAGCAGCGTGCCACGCGCAGGGACGACAGTTGCCGCATGCGTTGCTCCGCCGTCGTCAGCGCTTTGCGCAAATCGCGCAGGGCATCGACCGGCGCCCCCAGCGCTCCAGCGGGAGGAGCGGCGTCGAGGAAGCGGCCGGCGTGGCGCCAGCGGGTGAGCAGTTGCCGCGCTTCGTTGCGCAGCGCGTCGCCACGCAGAGCGCCGTCGGCGAGTTGATTGTTGATCTCCTGAAAGGGCGCTTCCACTTCCCGGCGCTTGGCCTCGTACATGGTAGTCAAGGTCCAGGCCGCGTCCGCGCGCGCCTTTTCGGCCTTGGCCGCGTCCGCCTCGTACCTCGCCTCGAAGCCGTCGCGCGCGTCCGTGAACGCGCGTTGCGTCGCCGTTTGTTCCGCCTCAAAACGAAGACCGATGGCTTGCCGCGTTTCGGTGCCTTCGCGTTCGATGGCCGCTTTCTCCGCTTCGTAGCGGGCGACGATCGCTTGCCGCGCCTCCTGATAGGCGGTTCGGGCGGCGCCGGCGCGCGCTTGCGCCTCGGCTTCGGTTTCCACCTCGGCGGCGGCGTTCCGGGCGAGCAATGCCGCCAGATCGCGCGGGATTTCACGTAGCGCTTGCAGGGGAGAAGGCTCGGTCATGGGAAATGGTCCGTCAGCTTTCCAATTCTCGATAGACGCGATCGACCATCTGCGCCAGGCGGTCGATGGCCCGCACCGTCGCCGCCACATGCTGCCCGAGCGGTTCGACGAACTCTTCCTCAAGCGATTGGCAGACCGGATCGTTCCAGCCCGGCTTGGTCTCTTCCCAGCGGAGCAGCAGGGCTTTCAGCGAAGCATTCAGTTGGATACGGCCCGTGCTAAGGCGCATGATCGGCCTCCTCTCGCGGCGGCGACGTTGTCTCGGCGCGATGGCCGCCGCCTAGTGCCAAGTACGCTTGCAAGGCGTCGAGCTTACGTTCCATCAGGGCGATGGCGTTGGGCACGTCGGCGTCCAACATGCCGCTCAGTCGCCGCGCGGGACCGCGATACTCGTCGATGGCGCGCGTCAGGATCGGGCCGAGTTGCCGTGCCCTTTCCAATTTCTCCTCGGCCTCTTGCTTGCGCATTTGAGCGCGGCGTAGATTCTTATCCTGCTCGGTCGTATCGGCGGTGCGGCCGATGATCGGCATCATCTTCTTCCGCGCCAGTTCGCTCTTTGCCTGCACGACGGCGTCGTCGCGGCGGCGCAGTTCCAGCTGCCAGAAACGGGTTTGCCCGTCTAGCCAGTCGAGCGTGCGCCGCAGATCGAGTTCGACGGCGCCGAGCGCCTCGACGGCGTCGTCGTGGAAGACGCTCAAGGATTCTCGCCACGTTCGCAGGGCGTCGATCGACGTGACGCGCGCGCTTTGGCCCATGCGCCGCCTCTCATTTCTGCTGCAGGTATTCCTCGATGCGCTCGGCTTTGCGCATCAGGAAGGGAATGTGCGCGTTGGCCGCCTCGACGAAGCGGGCCATCGCCTTCATGGTCTCGTCGAACTCCTCGGCGAATTTGAGGTGTTCCTGGTCGCGCCAGGTGTCGCCGAGGCTGAGCAATTGGCCGTGCAGCACCGTCATGCCGTGCTGCAGGTCGCTGTTGAAGCGCTTCAAGGTATTAGCGAAGCGGCGCATTTCGCCGGGATCGACAATCGCTTGCGCCATGGAAACCTCCCTGACCGTGAAGCCGAACGGACGCCAGATATAGGATAACACCGCGCGGGCGAGTTTCGTTGGCGCGATTTGGCGCTCCGGCGAGCGGGGGGGGGGGGGGGGGGGGGCGCGCGGCGGGGGGGG
>JBBSES010000438.1:0-4386 GCA_038239465.1 Gemmatales bacterium | reverse complement strand
CTAACGCGACCCCGCTCGCCGGTGCTTCCTCGGGGCGCTAACGCGACCCCGCTCGCCGAAGCGCCGCCTGCGCATCGCGCGTCAATTCCGCCTCGGGCGCTCCCTTCGCCACCTTGCGCAGCACCTCGATGGCCTCGGGCGTGCCGATCCGCTCCAGCACCTCGACGGCGCGCAGCGCCCGGCATTTGTCGGGGTGCGTCACCGGGCCTTTCAGCTTCTCTAGTAAAGACTCGACGCGCTGCTTGACGGCGAGGGGCGGGTTGTCGTCGATGCACTTTTGCAGCGCTGGCCCGGCCATCTCGCCGAGCTTCTCCAGTTCGTCGGTCGCCTTTTTGCGAGTGGCGAAGCGGTCGCTTTCTAGGTCGGCGATGAGTTGAGCGATCTTGGCGGCGTCCAGCGGCGGCACTACCGGCACGCGCTCGCTCAGGTACGGCACGGCCTGGGCGGGCACGGCCATCAGCTTTTCGACCACGTCGAACGCCTTGGCGGCGTCCTCGTCGGCGAGCAGGGTCCAAAGGGCGCCGAGTTCCTCGGGCGAGCGGGGTCGCGTCAGCGCCCCGAGCGGCGCCGCAATCGCGGCCTTTACGTCCCATAAGAGGACCGTGGTGTCGGCGCCAGCGCTGGCGAGGGTTCGGCCATCCTTGAGGAAGGCGAGGGCGTTGACAGGGCCACGATGGCCATACATCTGGCCGAGAACCGTGCCGCGGGCCACGTCCCAGAGGCGCACGCTGCCGTCGTTGCTGCTGGCGGCGAGGGTCTGGCCGTCGGGGGCGAAGCTCAGCCCGCTACTGGAGCCGTCGTGGCCGAATTGGCGGATTTCCTGGCCGCGCAGCCCGTCGTAAAGTCGAACGGTGGTGCCATTGGCCCAGGCGAGCGTTTTGCTGTCGGGGGCGAAGGCCAACGAGGAGGCGCCTATGCTTGTGGTGGAAATAAATCTTCCATTGCGTATGAACTGTCGCTGGACGACGTTCCCGCCGTCCGCCTGGACGGCGATGGCGCGGCGCAGCTTGCCGGTGGCCAATTCCCACATCTGGATGCGCAGGCCCTTGCCGTTCCAGGTGCCGACGGCGGCGAGGGTGCGGCCATCGGGCGAGACGGCGACAGTGGCCGGGCCGTTTTCGCCGCGATTCATGCGAAGGATCGCCATCGGATCGTCGTCGCCGGCGGCCGCCACCGGCCCGGCGAATTGCCGCAGTTGCTTGCCGCTGGCCACGTCCCACCAGATGACCCGGCCATCGCCGCTGCCGGTCGCCAGCGCTTTGCCGTTAACCGCGAACGCCAGCGACGGCCCCACGCCCATCTGACCGATTTTCCGCAATGTCTTGCCGCTGGTCGCGTCCCACAGCTGCACCGAACCGTCGTGCAACGCGCCGGCGAGGGTCTTGCCGTCCGGAGCGAACTGGAGAGCGAGGCCGCCCGAGGCGACGCCTAGCAGATTCACTAAGGCGTTGGGGTTGTTCGCATCTTCCGCCGGATTGTCGCACTGCCTCACGACCTTGCCGGTGGCGGCGTCCCACATTAGGAGTTTGAGATCGTCGCCGAGGCTCGCCAGCCATTTGCCGTCGGGCGATACCGCCACGCTGGAGACGCCGGTGGCATGGCCTTCCTCGATCGGCCGAATCTCCTTGCCGGTCTCAACCGACCAGAGGCGGACCATGGCGCCGGCCGTCCCCGCGATGGTCTGGCCGTCCGGCGCAAAGGCGATCGACGCCCCCAGTCCCTGCTGCTGGCCGTTGAAGTTCATGGCCGCGTTTTGCCCCTGGTAGCCGGTCAGCTTGTGCTGTTCCTTGTCGGCTTCCAGGTCGTACAGGACGATGCCCTCCGCGGTGCCCAAAGCCATCTTCTTGCCGCCGGGCGCGAAGACGAAGGCGAAGACGTTGCCGCCGCCCACGGTCGTCGATTCCTTGCCGGTGCGCGGGTCGCAGAGGTGAACGGTGCCGTCGCCCTGCAGGACGGCCAGGCGTTTGCCGTCCGGCGAAAAAGCGACGTGGTTGATGCCGTTGTTGATTTCCGGCAGGTCGCGCAGGTGCTTATTGGTCGCCAGGTCCCAGACGCGAAGGCGGGCGCCGCCGCGGCGATTGTTCTGCACCACGCCGACGAGCAGCTTGCCGTCCGGCGAAAATTGGGGCGCGGCGATGAGCGTGTCCACCTCTCCTTGGCCGTCGAAGAGAGCGTCGAAGACGTCCATGATGGTGCCGCCCTGGCGTGGCTGGGTGAATGCCGGCAGCATCTTGCCCGTCTCGATCTCCCACACGCGGACGGCGTCGTTGCGCTGGCCGTCGTTGCCGATCGCCGCCATGTGTTTGCCGTCGGGCGAGAAGCTGACGCCGTTGGGAAAGTAGCGCGGATCGTCCTTCTTCTTGGCGGGCGCGTCGAGGACGCGCGCCTCCTTGCCGTCGGCCACGGTCCAGAGGCGGACGACGCCGTATTGCTCGTTGTTCTTGTTTTCGAGGCAAATGCCGCCGAATACTTTGCCGTCGGCGCTGAAGCCGAAGAACGGGCTATTGCCGCCGCGATTTTGCAGCGGGCCTATCTTGTGCAACTCCTTGCCGTTGGTCAGGTCGAGCAGCTGGATCGTTTGGTTGGAGTAGTCGAACGACGCCAGGACGCGGCCATCCGGCGACACGACCCAGCTGCCGCCCGGCGCCGGGTCGTCGATCACGTCATCCAGGGCGTTGCCGTTGAACAATTCCCGGGGACCACCGTTGGCCGCGCTCTGAGCGAAGACGCCGGTCTCGCGGCCCGTCTTCACGTCCCACGAACGTAGCGAATTATCGACGCCGGCCGTCAAGAGCGTCTTGCCGTCCGCCGCGAAGCGCAGGGTCGCCACCTGCCCGCCCTGGCGAAAGCGCACCGTGCCCAGGCGGTCGCGGGCGAACTTCGGCAGCGGGTCACCGTGCCGATCGACCGGCGCCTTGGGCGCCTCGTCGGCGCGGGGGGCGGACGATACCAGGGCCAGCAGACAGAGCATTAGCCCGAGGCGGATCGGCTTCATGAATTGGACTCCTCGTGGGTCGGGCGGGACAGGGAGAAGGCGTGCCCGGCTACCCCGATGAACAAACGAAGACAGGTCGCGTTGGAGCTATTGTGGGCGGCGATTGGGCGGGCGCCAAGACCGGGGGCGATTTATTGGCAAACGCCACTTGGAAGGCGTCACCCGGCGACTAACGTCGCCGGTTCGCCTCGGCGTCTCAAAAATTCCTTGAAACGATCGCCTCGCCATGCGCCTTATAGGATGGATCGAAAGGGCGCCGTCGCGCCCGGCATCCCAACGCGGTTCGTGATCTTCATCAGGAGAGCTTCGCCATGTGGACCGGAATCGTTTTGTCCCTCGCCTTGGGCCAGGCGGCCGCGCCGCCCGTGCCGGCCGTCACCCTCAATTCCGTGAGCGAGCATCGCTCGAAGCAAATCGATCAGAAAACCACTGGCTTCAATTCCGAGGACCTGAGCCTGGTCCTCGAATTGAAAGGCCCCACCGTCAAGGACGCCTTCAAGCACGGCAACCTGAAAGTCACCCTCGGCGAGGACGACCTCAAGACCGACCTGGTCCGCCGGTTGGCCAAGGGCGAGACCTTCGGCTACACCAGCGACCAGCCGGAGCTGAAGCGGTTCGAGGATTACCTCCGCACCGGCGAAGGCAAGGACCTCATGCGTGTCTACGTCAACCTCAAAGCGCCGCCGCGCGCCGCCAAGAACGTCTCCATCAAGGGCAGCTACGACTTGCTCGTCGGCGGCACTCCCGGCACCGCCGAGTTTCCCAAGGTCCGCGCCCTGGAAGGCACGACGCTCAAGAACGCCGACCTCGACGCCATCGGCCTCAAGGTCAACGTCCTCAAGCCCGGCAAGAACTTCTTCGGCAAGCCCGAACAAACGTTGCTCCTCACCTACGAGGGCGACGACCGCCTCGTCAGCGAGGTGAACGTCCTCGACGGCGCCGGCAAGAAGATCGAGGGGAATCTGTACAGCAACGTGGACTTCATGAACAAGAAGTTGAAGAACGTCAGTTTCAACTGCAACAGCTCCATTCCGGCGGACGCGAAGCTGCAAATCAAGGTCGCCAAGGACGCCAAGTCGGTGACGGTGCCGTTCGAGTTCAAGAACGTGGAACTGCCGTAAACGCCGTGGGGAGCGGGGGGGCGGGAGCGCCCCCCCCGCGCGCCAAATGCTCCCCCCAGCGGCCGGGGGGGGGGGGGAGGCCCCCCGCCCCCGCCCCGGGGCGGTACAGGCAGCGCCGAACGCAGCGGTGACGCGGGCACGGCGGCGCTCGGAAGGGCAACGTCCGCCCCCGGCCCGGGGCGCGGCGGCACCCCCCCCCCCCCCCACGATGTCGGCTCAAGTAGCGGGGCGGGGCGGGCGCTCGCCCCCCCCCGACCCGCCTCACTATCG
>JBBSES010000437.1:0-4387 GCA_038239465.1 Gemmatales bacterium | reverse complement strand
GCCCGATCATTCCCCGCGCCCCTTCCGCGGAGCCCGGTTCCTACGGCATGCGTCCGAGCAGAACTTCACCTCGGCCCAGCTTCGGGACCAGCGCTTGCGCCAGCTCATCGCGCGGCTGCACCCGACGCAGCGCTTGCTGGGCAACGACAGCTTGTTCCCCTTGAAGGCCACGCCGGGCGGCTGACGCGACTAGGTCTTCTCCAGCCGGACGTCATCCCTTCTTGGCCCAGGCGCTGCACCAGCCCTTGGCCGCGACTTGCTTGCCGGCGAACAACGGGCAGTTGCCGGCTGCGTCGCCCGGCTTGCCCTGGTAAAGCGCGCAACTGCCGCAGTCCTGGCCCGCCGCGTACTTCGGATATTTCTTGGTGTCGGCCTTGGTTGCGTCGCTCACGTAACCGAGGGCCAAGGCCTGCGAGTCTTTCTCGCTGAGAGCGACTTGGGCGAAGGCGCGAGAGGCCGCCAGCGCGGCGCCGGTGGCGACCAGGCTGATGACGAAGGTGCGGCGGGGAGGGATGGATACGCTCATGACTGTCTCCTGTCGAAGGTGGGTCCGATGAAAGGTGCGACCCGCCCCTCGGCGACGAACGGGATTGCGACCGGTGGCGGGACTATTGGGGCATCAGTACGGAGTCGACGACGTGGATGACGCCGTTGGTGCATTCGATGTCGGTCTTTACAACGTTTGCCAAGCCGTTGAGCTTGACGCCGTCTTTCGTGCTCATCTTCAGTGCCGCGCCGTTGACGGTTTTCGCCGACTGGCCGTCCATTCCCATGACGTCGGAGGCCATTACCGTGCCCGGGACCACGTGGTAGGTGAGGATCGCCGTGAGCTTTGGGATGTCTTTCAGGAGGCTCTCGACGGTGCCGGCGGGCAACTTGGCGAAGGCTTGGTCGGTGGGGGCGAAGACGGTGAACGGCCCGGCGCCCTTGAGCGTATCGATCAGCTTGGCTGCGGTAAGCGCGGCGGCCAGGGTCTTGAAACTTCCGGCGGCGATGGCGGTGTCGATGATGTCGTGCATGGTTTTAGCTTTCTGAGGGAAGGGCTGAGTTCAGTCGCTGCTGAACGGGAGGCGGCTCGGGACATTCGAACCGGCAAGGCGGCCAACTCATCCTGTGACCAGATGGTCGTCGGCCGATACGCTCGCTAAGTGAGGTTGACGATTCATCGGGGCGGCGCGCGGCGCGCCTGTCCGTTCGAACGACGCGGCCATCACGTCGGCGAGCTCGTCGCCGGAGCTCCAGGCGGCCTCGACGCCGCCGCCGCCGAGCCAGTCGCCGCAGACGCCGAGGCCGAGGGGTTCGTCCCACCAGGCATCGCCGCCGTCGAAGCTGCCGCAGTCGAGTGCCGGGCCCGCGTGACTCCAGCGATGAACGCCGGCGTAATGCCAACGCCACGGCTGGCCGTTGCTGCCCTCGGCCGGCAACTGCGCGCGCAGCGCGTCCTGCAGCTCGCCGCTGACGGCCTGCGGTTCGGCTTTCAGTCGGCCGGCACTCCACTCAGCGGTCGAGTGGCCGGTCCATACCGCGACCCCGTGCCGCTGGCTGCGCCCGGGCACGCGGTCGTTGCGTACCACCCAGGCCAGCGGGCCGCGGTCGGGTTCGGCCGCATCCCAAGGCCAGTCGACGTCGTCGGTGACGGCCATCAAAGTCCAGCAGGTCTCCATGCGCCTGGTCATGGCCGCCGCGGCCCACGCGTCTTGGTGACCGGCGAGCAGCACCGCGGCCTGGGCTGGCGGCACGGCCAGGACCACGTACTGGAATGGTCCGGCGGGGGCCGCGTCGTCGGACACCACGTACCACGCCCCGTCGGCCGCACGCTGCAGGCGCCGGACGTTGCGCTGCAAATGCAGCGTCGCCCCCTCAAGCAGGTGACTGCACAGCGCCGGCGTGGCTGGGGAGGGAACGAAACAGCCTTCGCTGGCGATCGATCGCGAGGC
The DNA here is from genome assembly GCA_038239465.1 of Gemmatales bacterium. Taxonomy (GTDB): domain Bacteria; phylum Planctomycetota; class Planctomycetia; order Gemmatales; family Gemmataceae; genus JBBSES01. Next base: position 2,450 of record JBBSES010000437.1, on the reverse strand, counting down.
GTGAATCATCGGCTGCCATCGACGGGCCCGACCTTCGGCCGCTGCACGCGCGATGAAGGCACTGAATCGGGGCCGCGCGGTCGTGAAGCACTGCGCCCCGTAGTCGAAAGTAGCCGACTGCGCGATGCCGGCGCCGTCGGTCCAGGTGGCTTGCCTCGTGGCCATGCGGCCACCGACGTGGGGCGACCGCTCGAAGACGGTGACTTGGGCGTCGGCGAAGCGGAGGGCGCGGCCGCACGATGCACCGGCCAACCCGGCCCCGATCACCGCCACGCGCATCGCTCCCGGAGCGTCGTCCAGTGGGTCGGTCAAGGTCGCTTTCGTCTGCATAGCGCGAAAATCTTACCTCATCTTAGACAACGAAACGATTTCTAGCAGCAGATAACGGAGAATAGCGTTTCAATTGCGAATCAAATGACGACGGGCGCAAAGCCAGTTCTCGAACGGAAACACATGAGCACACCGTTGCACGTCCGCGGACCGGGCCCGATAACGCTGTTGCGCAGCGGGACCGCAGCCCGTCTTGCGGGACTCACGCCGTCAACGCTTCGCATTTGGGAGCATCGCTACGGCGTCGTGTCGCCGCCGAGATCGCCGTCGGGTCAGCGGACCTATTCCATGGCCGACATCGAGCGCCTGCGGCTGATCAAGCGGCTGACGCTCCAAGGCCACGCGATCGGGACGGTGGCAGGACTTGCCCACGACGAGCTCCTCCGCCTGGCGACGGGCCACCGCGAGTCGCCGTCGACTGAGCAGCGGGTGCTCGTCGTCGGCCACCCCCTGGCCCAAAAGCTCAAAGGGCGGCTGCGGCCGTCGGTGGCCCTCGTTTTCGACGACCTCGATCACGCGGAAAAAGACGTGGCTCGAATCGGCGCCGTGGATGTGCTCGTTGTCCATGTCGCTTCCTTGCACGCATCGGTGACCGAACGAGTTCTCGCACTCCGCGCAGACTTGCCGGCGCCGACCGCGGTGGTGGTTTATTCCTTCGGCGCAGAGGCCGCTGCCAACGCACTTCGCGCCTCGGGCGTGGTGGTGCGTCGAGAGCCGGTTACGGGCACCGAGCTGGCGCAGCTAATCGTCGAATCGAAGTCGCGGCAGGTGCCGGTGCCTGAGGCGAGCGGCGCTAGGCCGGCCCCGAGGATGTACAGCGATGCCGAGCTTGTCGCTCTGGCGGAGACGCCTTCCCGGGTCGCCTGCGAATGCCCCCGCCATCTGGCCGAGATCGTGACACTGCTTGTCGGCTTCGAGCGATACAGCGCCGAGTGCGTCTGGCAGAACGAAGCCGATGCGGCGCTGCATCGCCACCTCCACGACGTCGCCAGCGTGGCCCGAACGATGTTCGAGCAAACGCTCGCGAGGGTTGTGATCGATGAAGGGCTGGTGGTCTAGTGCTTCCGACCATGGCCGATCGTCATCCCCATCCCGCGGCCGTACGCCTGGGATACCTCGCACTCCTGCCGTTCGTGGCCGGCGCGGCCGCCGTGCTGATCGCTCGCGGTGCCGCGCAGGACCATGCGGCGGCGGCACTCAGCACCTACGCCGCCACGGTGGTCTCCTTCGTGGGCGGCATCCATTGGGGCTTCGGCTTCAGGACATTGCAGCCGTCGGCCAGTCTGTTCCTGTGGGGCGTCATACCGTCGCTCGCCGCTTGGGCCGGCTTGCAGCTGCCCGTGGCCGCAGCGCTGGCGTTGCACGCCGTGGTGCTATGGGCGTGCTTCCTCGTCGACCGCTCGGTCTATCCGCGCTACGATGCTGCGGCCTGGTTGCCCCTTCGCTCTCGCCTGACCGCGATCGCTGTGCTTTCATGCCTGCTAGGCGCCGGGGGAGTCCTGCACGCGCGATCACTCGGCGCCGCGCGGGTGTGGTCCACCTGAAATTTGCCGTGTGCGACGCGGCAGCGTCAGCAAGTTCTCATTTCGCCGCACGGCGGGCCGTAGCGCGACATCACAGACTCCCCGATCCTGGCCAGTTGCGCGCCCCGCACGCACCCTGCGCCGCACGCGGGCCTGAGCCCGACCCGCCCAATCTGCGCGCACCGGATGCGTTCGACCTTTGGGTGTCATTTGGGCATTCTTGTGAGTGTTCATCCGAGACGCTGAACCGCCTTAGCGCGCGACGCCACGTCGAGCGGCAAGGTCAAGCGTTGCGATCGACAATTTCTTCGTGCCGAAGCCCGTCGGCTGGTGCATCATTTCGCAAATTCAACGGTTCAGAGAGTCGCCGATGTCTGCTCCCGGAATTACCTTCGAGAAGTTTCGAGACGACATGCTCGCCGCCGGGTACGAAGAAGTGCTGGAACGTCCCTGGGCAGCATATGCTGAGGCTTCCACCCACACGCACCCGTTCGAAGCCAACGCCTTGGTGGTTCACGGTGAAATGTGGCTGACCGAGCAGGGTGGAACGGCGCGCCGACTGGAAGCCGGCGATCGTTTCCACCTGCAGGCCAACGT
>JBBSES010000436.1:0-4388 GCA_038239465.1 Gemmatales bacterium | reverse complement strand
GACGCTTCGGAGAAGCGTTTTGACACGCTTCTCCGAAGCGTCGCTAACCAGGTGGCATCACATCGAGTACGAGCTACCGCAGCCGCAAGTGCTCTTGGCGGCGGGGTTGCTGATGCTGAAGCCGGTGCGGTTCAGGTCGTCGTGGAAATCGACGGTCACGTCGGTCAGGTACATCAGGCTGCGCTTGTCAACGACCACGGGGACGCCGTGGAACTCGAAGATTTCGTCGAGCTTCTCGTTGACGACGGGATCGAGGTCGAGTTTGTTCTGGAAGCCGCTGCAGCCGCCGCCGACGACGCGCAGGCGCAGGTACAGCTTCTCGGGGGCGCCGTTTTGTTGTTCGGTCATGATCCGCTTGACGGCGCCGGCCGCCTTTTCCGTTACCGTGATGGCCATGAAAAGTCTCCCTATGCGAAAGAGAAAGAAGTCGGGTTCGATGGTCTCTATCTATTAGATAGACGAACGCGGCAAAGGTTGCATCTATTCTACGAACCTGTGCCCAACAATTCATAGGCCGGGCTGATGGCGCGAAGCCGTTCGACGGCCGACGCCACGGCGTCGATGGCGTAATCGATCTCCTCGGCGGTCGTGAAGCGACCCAGGCCGAAACGCAGGCTGGCCCGCGCCAGGTCGTCGCTCAAGCCCAGTGCCCGCAGCACGTAGCTTGGCTCAACGCTTGCGGAAGTGCAAGCGGAGCCGGAGCTTGCGGCCACGTCGCGCAAGCTCGTCAGCAGCGCTTCGCCATCGACGCCGGGAAAGCTGACGTTGAGGTTATTCGCCAGTCTTTCGGTCGGATGGCCATTGACGCGCATATCCGAAATTCGCTCCGCCAATCCGTCTTGCAGGCGGTCGCGCAAATCGGCGAGACGCGCGGCTTCGACGGTTCTTTCTTGAAGAGACAGTACGCACGCCAGACCGAAACCGACGATGAGCGGCACCGGCAAGGTGCCGCTGCGCATGCCCCGCTCGTGGCCGCCGCCGTCGAGCAATGGCCGCAAGCGCACGTGCGGACCGCGCCGGCGGACGTACAGGGCGCCCACACCCTTCGGCCCGTACATCTTGTGGGCCGAAAGGCTGAGCAAGTCGATGCCGAGGTCTTCCACGTCGAGCGGCAGCGTGGTTGCGGCTTGCACGGCGTCGCAGTGGAACAGGACGCCGCGCTCCTTGCACAAACGGCCTATCTCCCGGATGGGCTGCAATGTGCCAATCTCATTATTCGCGGCCATGACGCTGACGAGGATGGTTTCTTCCGTCAGAGCGGCCGCCAGTTGATCGCGCGTGGTTTGCCCCCGTCCATCCACCGGCAGGACCGTGACGCGAAAGCCGTCGCTTTCCAGGCGTTGGCAGGGATCGAGGACCGCGTGATGTTCGGTGGCCACGGTGACGATGTGCCGGTCGGGAGTAACCATTGCCGCCGCGCCCTTGATGGCCAGGTTGTTCGCCTCGGTGGCGCCGCTGGTGAAGACAATCTCGCGCGGGGAGGCGCCGATGAGCGCCGCCACTTGTTCACGGGCGGTCTCGACCGCTTCGTGAGCGTCAGAGCCAAAGGCGTGATGCCGGCTGGCGGCGTTGCCGTAGCGCTCGCCGAAGAAGGGCAACATCGCCTCCAGCACCCGCGGGTCTACGCGCGTCGTGGCGTGGTTGTCCAGGTAAATCGGCAGGCGTGGCATAGATAATTCACTGTACCCTTGGACGAAAGTACGAGCAAGGGGAGCGCGAAAAGGCAGCGGATATTGTCAACCGCGCGACGATTGACACATCCTCAATCTGGCTCCCCTCTCCTTTAGGGAAGGGGCTGGGGGTGGGGTTGAGCCGCTACGCGAAAGGAAAACAAATGCGGCTACCCCTTCACCACTTGGCGTTCCTGCAACAGCCGCTGCGCCGTCGCCAGCTTGGCGCCGACGAACAGCACTTGGGCACCTCGAAAGTCCGGCCATTGCCGCCGCCGGTGCGGATGACCAGGTCGCCCGAGCCGATGCCCAAAATCCAGTGGTGGAACAGGTCGTCGCGCTTCTTTTGCAGGCTCAGGCCCATGACCTCGAAGCTAATGGCGCCGGAGCCGAACGCCTGATGAAAGGTGAACTGCCCCCGGTCGAAGGTGGCGTAGTTCAGGCGGTCGTAGAAGACGAGGACGACGAGCCAGATGATGAACAGGGGGATGGCCAGGGCGAGATAGGCCGCCGCCGTCATGTGGGCGTCCGACTTGCCGGCCAGCCGAAAGATCGTGTCCCATAGCCCGGTCAGCGCGAAGAACACCGAGAGCAGCAGGACGAACATGACGATGACCAGCGACCAGACGCCGCTCACGCGGATATTGGTGATGAGGATGACGAGCAGCAAGACGGTGAAGAAGACGGAGCCGAGGCCGTTGCTGCGGGCGACGCGTAGGCGCGGCTGCTCGGGCAGGCCGGTCGCTTTAAGCCAGGGTCTCTGGCCTGGTAGGCATAAGTGATCCGCGTGAGTCCAAGGTCACGGGCGCGACTGGTCCGACGAGCTGTTCCATGCTGTATTGCCCGCATTGCCAGCGCGTCGATGACGACGCGATCACCCGTGGGTATTGCAAGCACTGCGGCGAGGACGTGACCTCCGCGAAAGCGGCCCAGGCCGCTCAGGGCACGCACGAATTGATCCGATGCCCCGAGTGCAATCGACCCTCCGACAGTATCAAGTGCTACCGCATGGGGACGATCCTCTTTCTCTGCGTCGCCACGGCCAGTTCGACGAAAAACGAGATCGCTTGTCATCGTTCTATTGCTCTGTTCCTTGACGAAGGGGCATTCGAGCGCGGTGCTATCGCTTCGCCGTTGAGCCGCGCGGGGTTCGCCGGTCGATTCGAGACCGACGAGAGGGCGGGTCTAGCCAACGAAAAAGCCTTGCCGCCAGCCAGGCGTTGCGAGAAACTACATTTCTTGCCTCCGCGACCCGCCCGGAAAACGCCGCGCCGAGATTCCCACCCTCCCCGGAGCCTTGCCATGCTGCGAATCCAGGAGCCTATGTCCGGCCGCGACTGCCCCGGCATCTCGCGCCGCAGCGCCCTCAAAGCCGGCTTCCTCGGACTGATGGGCCTGTCGCTCGCCGATGTCCTTCGCCTCCGCGCCGAGGCTCCGACCGAGAAGAAAGACACCTCCGTCATCCTGCTCTGGCTCGACGGCGGCCCCAGCCAGCTGGAGACCTACGACCCCAAGCCCGACGCGCCGGTCGAGTATCGCGGCCCCTACGACACGATCCAGACCAAGGTGCCGGGCATTCGACTCTCCGAACTCCTCACCGGCCACGCCCGCCACGCGGACAAGATGGCGTTCATCCGCTCGCTGCACCACGACAACGGCGACCACTTCGCCGCCGCCCACTGGATGTTGACTGGCCGCTTCGGCAGCAACGCCGCCAATCAGGCGCCGAAGTATCCGTCGGTGGGGGCGTTCGCCGCGCGCGTGCGCGGCGCCAACGCGCCGGGGATGCCGGCCTACGTCGGTCTGCCCGCCGCCCAGAGCGTGTACCTTTTTCCGGGGTACCAGGGGGCGGCCTACCTCGGCCCGCAGTACAACCCCTTCGACGTGGACCGCGAGCAGAAGTATCTCGCCGCCAACGCCAACGTGCGTATCGGCCCGGCGCGCTGCCTGCAAAACCTCGGGCAGTCCGACCCGGTGCGGCTACGCGGCCGCCTCGACCTCTTAACGCGCTTCGACACCCTGCGCCGCGACCTCGACCGCAGCGGCACGGCCGACAGCCTCGACCGCTACCAACAGCAGGCGCTCGACATGATCCTCGGCAGCGAGGCGCGCATCGCCTTCGACCTCGACAAGGAAGACCCGCGCCTGGCCGACCGTTATGGCCGGGGACCGTGGGGCCGTTATACCTTGATGGCCCGGCGCCTGGTCGAAGCGGGCGTCACCTTCTGCACCGTGGACATGCCGCACTGGGACGACCATTCGAGCATCAAGGAAGGCCACGGCTACAAACTGCGGCCCCTCGATCAAGCGGTCGGCGCCCTCATGGACGACCTCGCCGAGCGCGGCCTGCTCGACAAGGTGCTGGTGGTCGTCATGGGCGAGTTCGGCCGCACGCCGAAGATCAACACGGGGCAACCGGGCATCCCGATACCGGGCCGCGACCACTGGGGCAACGCCATCAGCGCCATGCTGGCCGGCGGCGGTCTGCGCGGCGGTCAGGCCGTCGGCGCTACTAATGAGCGCGCCGAGCATCCCGTGCGCCGCGCCCTGACGCCGGCCGACCTGTTGGCCACGATCTATCACGTGCTGGGCATCGATCCGACGCGGACGTTCAAGGACCATAGCGGCCGGCCCGTCGCCATTCTCGACGAGGGCAAGGCGATCGAGGAATTGCTTTGAACGAGCCGGAAGCGTCAGCGACGGGCCATGAAACTCCGT
>JBBSES010000435.1:0-4391 GCA_038239465.1 Gemmatales bacterium | reverse complement strand
AGCGCGTCCTCAAAGGCAAGGGCAAGTTGACACTGGGCGCGGATGTGGCCGTCGCCGCCGGGCCCCTCGGCCGCCAAGCGGAAGCTGGCACCGATGGCCAGCTGAAGGCGGAGATTTATTCCTATTCGCGCAGTCGAGGATTGTTCGCGGGCGTATCGCTGGAAGGGGCGGCGCTGCTGATCGATAACGACGGCAACGATGCGTTTTATCGCGCTCAGGGCGTGACGGTGGCCGACGTGCTGGAGGGCAAAATTCCCGCGCCGCCGGTGGCCGTCCGCCTGCGGGCCGAATTGACGCGCCTGGCCACGCCGCCCGCGGTCGTGCTGCCGCCAGTTGTACCGGGAACGCCGCCGCCCCTCCTGGAGCCGCCCGTGGCCCCGTTGCCGCCTCCTCCGCCACCGATGCCGCCGCCAAGTCGTTGAGAAGCGCGAAACGTAAACGAATCGAGGAAATCGAAGACCTCCGACCGGCTCGACCGTCTATCCTAATGGTGTGAAGACGGTTCCACGGAGGTCCGGCATGCGCAAGTTCCTGGGAATGCTCATCGCGCTTCTCGCCCTCAATGCCGGGGCGGCGCCGGAAAACCAGCCATCCGCGGCGCGCGACCGGGAGAAGCTGGAAGCCGCGGTCGATCGGGCGCTGACCTTCCTGCAGCGCGTACAGCACGACGAGGGCGCCTGGTCCTATAACGGCAACCGCAGTCCGGCGCTAACGGCGCTCGGCGTCATGGCCTTTCTCTCGGCCGGCCACGTACCCGGCGAAGGGCCACATGGCGCCACGGTGGAAAAGGGCATCCGCTACGTCCTGGAGCAACAGGCGCCTAGTGGCCTGATCGCCGCCGAGGACCGCTTTCAGATGTATCACCACGGCATCTGTACGCTCATGCTTGCCGAGGTCACGGGCATGACCGAGGGCAAGCTCGGCGCCGAGGTTCGGCATGGCCTCGAAAAAGCCGTGGACGTGATCATCAAGGCGCAACGTGTCACCGGCAAGGGGCAAGGCGGCTGGGGCTACACGCCGGCCGGCGACATGGACTACGCCGACGTCAGCATCGTCGGCTGGCAGCTGATGGCGTTACGCGCCGCCAAGAACGTCGGCTGCGACGTGCCGCCTGAGCCGATCGAGGACGCCGTCAAGTATGTCCGTGGCTGCTCGGATCCCGACAGTGGCGGCTTCTTCTATCATCCGTTCAACCATCGTCTGACGGCCGCCGTCGCCGGCACCGGCATCCTCAGCCTGGAGATTTGCGGCAAGAACCTGCACCGCTGCAAGGAAGGACTGGCGGCCGGCGAGTACCTGCTCAAGAACCCGCCCATCTGGGGCGAGCGACGCTTCTTCTACGGCGTCTACTACTGCACGCAGGGCAGCTTCCAGCTGGGCGAAGACTATTACGGCAAGTACCGCCCGCTACTCCATAAAGAATTGTTCTCGCACCAGGCACGCGACGGCTCCTGGCATGGCGGCCAGGGTGAGGACCAGACCTATGGCCCCGTCTACGGCACGTCCATGAGCGTCATGGCCTTGACGGTCGAATACCGTTTTTTGCCCATCTATCAAAGTGGCGAAGACCGCAGGCGCGAAGAGAAGAAGTAGTGCGACTGGTTAGCAACGCTTCGTAGAAACGTTCGCCGCCGTCAAAGCATCCCGATAACCGCATACGCCAACAGGCCGCACAAAAGCGCCGCGGCCGCGAAACCGAGGCTCGTGCGCAGCAGGGTTCCCGTGCTGATCGGTTCGGAGTTCCAATCCGGGCGGATCGCGTGGACAGACATGAGAAACACCTCCTTGTGTTCCTACGCCGGCTGCGGTCGTTTGGATGACGAAAAGAGAGTATGCCATCGGGGCGAGAGCGGTCAATCCCAGCGGGCAAGGCGCGCGAGGTCGGCCCGAGAAAAATCGCTACAACAAGGCGATGGAGAAGTACGCCCTTCCCCCTTCCCCGTTCGCCCGCCACGAAGCGAGCCATGAGCCTTCCCGAAACCATTCTGCAGTTCGGCGCCGGTAAATTCCTTCGTGCCTTCGCCGATCTTTTCGTCCACCAGGCCAACCACCAAGGCCAAGAAGTCGGCCACATCGTCGTCGTGCAATCGACCGGCGACGACCGGGCCAATCTCTTGAACGACCAGAAGGGCCGGTATCACGTCTTGATACGCGGCCTGGAAAACGGCGCCATCGTCGATCGGGTCGAGGAATGCGCCAGCATAAGCCGCGCCGTGGTGGCGACGCGGCAATGGCCGGAAATCCTGGAGTTGGCGCGGTCGCCCCATTTGCGTTTGATCCTGTCGAACACCACGGAAGTGGGCTACAACCTGGACGAAACCGACGGGCCGGAGACGGCGCCGCCGCGCTCCTTCCCCGCGAAACTGCTCGCCGTCCTCCGCGCTCGTCACGCGGCCGGCCTGGGCGGTTTGACCGTGGTCCCCTCGGAATTGTTCGAGCGCAACGCCGACATTTTGCGCGACTTGGTGGTGCGTCTCGCCGAAAGCTGGCGGCTGCCGGCCGATTTCATTTCTTGGCTATCCACCGAATGCGTCTGGCTCAATACGCTGGTCGATCGCATCGTCGCCGCCAAGCCGACGGAACATCCGTTGTTGGACACCGACGCGCTGCTGACGGTCGCCGAACCGTATGGACTATGGGCGGTGCAAGAACATCCGAAGGCGGCCCGGTTGATGGACCATTCAGCCATTGTCCGCGCCGACGACGTGCAGCCGTACTTTCTCCGCAAGGTGCGCATCCTGAACGCGGCGCATACGGCGCTCATCACGAAAGCAAGGCCGCGCGGCTTCACGCTCGTGCGCGACGCCATCGACGACCCGGACATCAGCGCCTGGCTGAGCCGCTTGCTGTTCGAGGAGGTGGTGCCGACGGTGGCCGGCCGCGTGGTCGATGCCGAGGGATTCGCCCGGCAAACGCTGGAGCGCTTCCGCAACCCGTTCCTGGAACACAAGCTCTCGGACATCGCGGCGTATCACGACGCCAAGGTGAAAATCCGCCTGCAGACGACGCGCGACGAATATGTCGAGGAATTTGGCCGCGCGCCGCCTCTACTGGACGAAGCCATCGCCGCCGGCCCAGGCGGCTGACCCGTTTACGTTTCGCGTCCCCCGCGACTCCAAGGAGAACTCCCATGCACGCGCGTTGGGCCGCCGTCATCACCCTGTCCCTCGTGGCCACCATGAACGCACCTGCCGACGACACGGCGGACGAGCTAATCCGCCAGGCCCGCGCCGCCCTTGCGAAAGGCAAGAACGAAGACGCGCTGGATCTGGCGAGCAAGGCCGTCGCCCAGGAACCGAAGAGCGCCGCGGCGCGCCTGTTTCGCGGCAAGGTCCACGAGGCCATAAACAAGCACGCCGAGGCCGTCGCCGACTTCGACGAGGCGATCGCGCTCGACGCCAAAAATGCCGAAGCGTACAACCGCCGCGGCAGCGAGCAGTTCAAACTCGGCCGGATCAAGGAGTCGCTCGCCGACTTCGACAAGTTCCTGGAACTGAAGCCGGACGAAAAGGCCGGCCACTGGAAACGCGGCATCTCGCTCTATTACGCCGGCAAATTCGAGGACGGCAAACGCCAGTTCGAGGGCTACGAAAAGGTAGACACCAACGACGTGGAAAACGCCGTCTGGCACTTCCTGTGCAACGCCCGGCTCCTCGGCGTCCCCAAGGCGCGCGAAGCGGCGTTGAAGATCGGCAAGGACAATCGCGTGCCCATGATGGCCGTCTACGACCTGTTCCGCGGACAGGCCAAGCCGGACGACGTTCTCGCCGCCGCCAACGCCGGCGACCTGCCCGCTGAAGTCCGCAAGCCGCGCCTGTTCTACGCCCACCTTTATTTAGGTCTGTTCGCGGAAGCGTTGGACGACAAAAAAAAGGCGCTGGAACACCTCGAACTGGCGGCCGAGAAATATCCCATTAGCCACTACATGGGCGACGTGGCTCGCGTCCACCGCGACCGCCTGCGCGACGAATTGAAGAATAAATAAGCGTTTATGGCAAAGCGGCGGCGATGAAACGAAGGTTCCTCGTTCCCAGGCTCCTGCCTGGGAATGCCTTCCCCGAGGCTCCGCCTCGTCGGTGTTTTGCCGGCGTGCCAGGTGTCGGTGGAAGCCCCGACGAGGCGAAGCCTCCGAAAAGTGGGTTCCCAGGCAGGAGCCTGGGAACCAGGAGACGGTAGGCGCGATTCGGAATCGTGAGGAATATTCGTAGGTCTTGCCGCGGTTCTTCTCTATCCTGTATCGAATCCTTCGCCGCACACGCTTACACTCGCGGAGACTCGCTATGTGGACGCGCCGCTTCGCCATGCTCCTAATCCTGCTCGCCACCGCCGCGCCAGCCGCCGACGACGCCAAGCCGATCACCCCCAAGGAAACGATCTCCCTCTTCAACGGT
>JBBSES010000434.1:0-4391 GCA_038239465.1 Gemmatales bacterium | reverse complement strand
GGCCGAGCAGTTCCGTCAGCAGGCATTTGCCGACGACGCCGCCGATGTCCAGCGGCCGGTTCGCCGGCGCGGCGCTCGCCGCGGCGACGGTGCGCAACACGCTCGCTTCGGCCGTGGGAAAAGGATCGATGGCCACCAAAGCCGTCGGCGGCAGATGGCGCTGCGGTTCGGGCGGCGCGGGCGTCAGGAAGCTTGGCGGCAACTGGAAACTGCTCGATTCGCTCATTTCCTCCAGCACGCCGACGGCGGCGCTCAGGTTTTTATGGAGGATGTCGATGCCGTCGGCGGTGAAGAAGTGGGTCGCGCCGAAGCGGACGTACCCCTTGCGCATCATTTCCAGATGGCGATCGGCGCCGGCGATGAAGACGCTCTGGCGCGTCAGAAAAGCGGCGAGATTTTCGTTGCCCTGGCGTTCGGCCGACCACCAGCAGGCCAGGGAGTTGACTTCGTCCGGGGTCACGTCGGGCAGGGCGGCGACGTACTCCATTACGAATGTGTCGAGGGATTCCATCAAGGCGCTCCCGGTAGGCTTGGGGCGTGACAAACGCCATCCACCGCGACTTGACGGGGTCGTCGCACAGCGCATGAGAAGCCCGGTTGTCGGGAGAGGCCGTTCGGCCGCGCGGGAGAAGCGCCGTCGAACAAGCAACGCGGACTCGCTCTCCAATGAGCGAGCCTGGCCCAGCGCCGCGTGTCAGGGTGCTTCCTTGCGGAAGGGGATTTCCCGTAGGGAAAAGGGCAATCATTGCCGAACTGAAGGCGACGTTTCCGAAAGCGGCATCATGCGAGGGGATGGCATGACGACGATATCGGACGGGCGTTACACGACAACCGTAGGCCACGAACGAGGGGGGCGTGTCAGGGAAAGCCCCCGAAATGCGGACGATTTTCCGGTACTCATCTATAGGCGGAATGGCGGCGGGAATCCAATGCGCGCGGCTTGCCGCTTCGCGAAGCGTAAACAAAACGGAATTAAACGCGCTCGAGTCGTCCCGTCTCGATGGCATAGCGGACGAAGTCGGCGCGGTTGCGCAGCCCCAGCTTCTTGCCAACGCGGGCGCGATACGTTTCCACCGTTTTCACGCTTAGAAACAGGCGATCGGCGATTTGCTGGTTGGTGTGTCCCTGGGCGACGAACACGAGGACTTCCTCCTCGCGCTGGCTGAGTTCGATAGGCGCATCCGTCCCGGCGGCGCGCGGCAGGGCAGTGGCCGGGCCGGTGGTCGGCGCCTCAGAGGCGAGGGCGGGATCGACGACCCGGCGGCCGGCGTGGACGGCGCGGATGGCGTCGGCCACCTCGCGGATTCCCGCGGTTTTGAGCAGATAACCGTCGGCCCCGGCGGCCAGCGCCGCCCGCAAATAGGCCGGGTTGTCGTGCATGGTGAGGACCAATACGCGGAGGGGGATTTTCTCGCGGCGCAGCCGTTCGATGATCTTGATGCCGCCGACAATGGGGATGGACAAATCCATCGTGACCACGTCCGGCGCGAGGTCGCGCGCCAGGTGCAAGGCTTCCTGGCAATGGGCCGCGGCGCCGACGACGTGAATGTCCGGTTGGCCGTCGAGCAGCAACCGCAGGCCGGCGCAAAATACCGGATGGTCGTCCACGATGAGGAGGCGAATCGGTCTCATGAGCGCATGGGGTCGATGAGGCGAAGAACCGTACCCAACGGGGCGTTGGGTGGGAGCGACGTTCGACACACTTAGATATAGCGGCCAGAGCAAAAGTTACCGCAATGGAAGCTGAAAACGCATCGAGAGTGAGGCCATCCCGATCGATGAGCATTGGAAGTATATGTCGAAATGATGAAAGAGGCGTGACGAAGTGGGCGTTTCGTTTACGGTTCGCGCTTGCCCGTCGTCTGCCCCGGGCGCAAGACGTGCGGCGCCAAATGGTGTTCCGGCGGATGGTCGGCGCCGCCGGCCAGGGCGCGCAGCCACACCTGGACGGCGAGGCGGCCCATGTGAAACCAATCCGCCTGCTGGCAGGTGAGGCCCGGCACTTCCTCGCCGCCGCAGCCCATGACGCTGAGGTTGCCGGGAATGGCCAGACCACTCCGCCGTGCCTCGTCAATGACCAGGCGGGCAAGCGTGTTGTTGAAGCACAAGAGGGCCGTGGGCCGAGGCGACAATTCCGCAAGCGCCGCGACGACGCCGCGGGCGCCGGCCTCGGTCAGTTCGGCCGATAGTTCCCAGGCGCGGCGCCGCGGTAGGCCGGCGTCGCGCATCCCTTGCCGATAGCCGTTCAGCCGCCAGGGGTTCAAATCGGTGCGGTGCCACAGCGCGAAGGCGATGCGGCGATGGCCTAATTCCGCGAGGAAACGGACGGCTTCACAAGCGCCAGCGAACGAGTCGTCGCGCACCGAACCGACGCGCGGCACGTGCAAATCGTGATCGAGCAGCACGGCGGGGAGGCCGAGTTCGGTGACGCGGCGCAGCAGTTTATCCTCGCCATAGGAGGCGAAGATGACGCCGCGCAAGCGCGTACTCTGGCTGAGACGGCGAAAGGCGGCGCCCATTTGCGCTTGTCCGGCGCGGCGGACGACGAGGTCGAAGCCGGCCGCCCCCGCCTCGACGACGGCCCCCTGCGTCAGCAAACCGCTGGTGGCCTGGGTGACGGCTTCCTCGTGTCCTTGAGCATCTTGGTAGTCCGCTTGCAGAAAGGCCAGCAGCGTGGAGTCGGCCGGTTTCACTTCCAGAGATAAACCGGGAAAGCGCGTGAAGGTCCCCTTGCGCCGGAACTTGACGAGCAAGCCCTGTTGCTGCAATGCCTCGCAGGCGCGGCGCACGGTCTCGCGGCTGACGCCGAACTGATCGGCGAGTTCGACCTCGGTGGGCAAGCGGTCGCCGGGAAATTGCCCCGCGGCGATGGCGTCGCGCAGGACATGTTCGACCTGGGCCACGAGGCTCAAGGGTCGGTCGATGCGCTGGATGGGGTCTTTGGCCATGAAAGATCGCCGGTTAGCGACGCTTCGGAGAAGCGTGGGGGTGACGAACGCTTCTGCGAAGCGTCGCTAAACATGCAACTCGACACTCTGATTCAGCCAATGCCCATAGCGCGCGCGCACCGGCGCCACTTCCTGCCGCAAGAACTCATCGACCTGTTCCGGCGCCCGGCCGACGAACGCGGCCGGATCGAGGACGCGATCCCAGTCCAGCCCTTGAAACAAGGCATCGGCGCGAAGTCGGTCGAGCAGGTCGTTGCCCTCGACGCCTTCCTTCAATCGAGCGGTGACGGCATGGCTATGCTGCCGAATGCGTTCGTGCAGAGTCTGCCGATCGCCGCCCCGCGCGACGGCGGCCATGAGGACATTTTCGGTCGCCAGGTACGGCAATGCCTCGGCCACGCCGCGCGCCACCACGGCGGGATGCACCACCAAGCCCGCGGAGATATTCAAGGCCAAGCGCAGCACGCCGTCGGCCGCCAGGAACGCTTGCGGCAATGTCAGGCGACGATTGACGCTGTCGTCGAGCGTCCGTTCCAGCCATTGCGTGGCGGCGGTCTGGGCGGCGCTCGCCGGCAAGGCGCAGACGAAGCGGGCCAGACCGCACATGCGTTCGGCGCGCATCGGATTGCGCTTGTACGCCATCGCCGACGAGCCGACCTGCTCTTCCTCGAACGGCTCATCGACTTCGCGGCGGTGGGCGAGCAGGCGCAGGTCGGTGCCGAACTTGTGCGCCGATTGCCCCAGGCCCGAAAGCACGTCGAGTACCTGGCTGTCGACTTTACGCGTGTAGGTCTGGCCGGTCACGGGGTAGACGTCTTTGAAACCCATTTTGGCCGCCACCAGCGCATCGAGGCGGCGAACCTTTTCGTGATCGCCGTGAAACAAAGCGAGGAAGCTGTTCTGCGTGCCGGTCGTCCCCTTGACGCCGCGGAAGCGTAGCGTCTCCAGGCGATGTTCGATTTCGTGGAGGTCGAGGAGGAAATCATAGCACCACAGGGATGCGCGTTTGCCCACGGTCGTCAGTTGGGCCGGCTGAAAGTGGGTGAAGCCGAGCGTCGGCAGGGCGCGATAGCGCTGGGCGAAGTGGGCCAGGGCGTCGATGACGCCGACCAGTTGTTGAGCGAGCAGGCGCATGCCATCGCGCATAAGGAGCAAGTCGGTGTTATCGGTGACGTAACAACTCGTGGCGCCGAGATGAATGATATCGCGCGCCGACGAGCAGACTTCGCCATACGTATGGATGTGGGCCATGACATCGTGGCGCAGTCGGCGTTCGTGGACGGCGGCGCCGGCGAAGTCGATGTCGTCGAGATGGGCGCGCATCTCCTCGATTTGCGCGGGCCGGATGCGAGGGGTGACGCCATCGTCGGCGAGCAAGCCCAACTCATGCTCGGCTTCGGCGAGGGCGACCCAGAGGCGCCGCCAGGTGGAATGTTTGCGTTG
>JBBSES010000433.1:0-4415 GCA_038239465.1 Gemmatales bacterium | reverse complement strand
GTGATGACCGCGCGGCCAGTCTTGCCGATCTCGGTTTCCTGCATTTCCAGCCAGAGGTCGTTCCCTTCGCGGGTGCGCTCGCCGACGCCGGCGAAGACGGAATAGCCGCCGTGTTCGCTAGCGATGCGGGCGATGAGTTCTTGAAGGATGACGGTCTTGCCAAGACCGGCGCCGCCGAAGAGTCCCGCTTTGCCGCCGCGGACCAGCGGCGTCAGCAGGTCGATGACCTTGATGCCGGTCGGGAAGATTTCGGTCTTCGGCGACAGCTCGGAAAGCGCTGGTGGATCGCGGTGGATCGAGCGGAACTCAGTAGCGTTGACCGGGCCGCGATTGTCGATGGGTTCGCCGAGCAGGTTGAAGACGCGGCCGAGCGTCTCCTTGCCGACGGGCACCGTGACGGGAGCGCCGGTGTCGATGGCCTTCATGCCGCGGACGAGGCCGTCGGTCGATCCGAGGGCGACGGCGCGGACGCGATTGCCGCCGAGGTGCTGTTGCACTTCGCCGACGAGATGCAGCTTGACGCCCTTGTTCTCGGTGTCGATGCGGAGGGCGTTGTAGATGCCGGGCAGATGACCTTCCTCGAACTCGGCGTCGAAGGTCGAGCCGATGACCTGCACGATCTTGCCTTCGCGCTGGGCCGTCGATTGTCCGTTGGTGGCAGTTACCATTGCAGAGCTTCTCCTGACGCGAGCGTTCGCCCGCGGCTCAACGACTGGTCCGTTATCCCTTCTGGCTCCCCTCCCCTAAAGGGGAGGGGAGAATACAGGTTGCCTTGGCCGCGCGTTTGGCACTATTTCAAAGCCTCGGCGCCGCCGATGACTTCCATGATCTCTTTGGTGATATTCGCTTGGCGGGCACGGTTGTATTGTTGACTCAAATCTTTGATCATATCGCCGGCGTTTTCGGTGGCCGACTTCATGGCGACGCGGCGGGCAATCTGCTCGCTCACCGCGGCGTCGAGGAAGCACTTGAATAGCCGCACCTTGAACGCCTCGGGCAAGATTTCCTGCAAGATGTCGCGCGGGTCGGGCAGGAATTCGTACTCGACGGCGGCCTTCTTCGCCGCTTTGTCGTCGGCCGGCTTATCGCTGGGCGGCGGCACGGCGTTGCCCAGCGGCAGCAGGGTTTCCACGGTCGGCACTTGCTTGGAGGCGCTGATGAACTTCATGTAGACGACATCCACGCGGTCGATTTGGCCGGCGATGTAGCTCTCGATATAGCGCGTGGCCAACTCATCGACCTGATCGAAGGCCGGCTTGTCCTCGAAGTGCGTGAAGGTCTTCTCGGCGGCGATGCCCTGGAATTTAAAGTAGGTGATGGCCCGCTTGCCGGAGAGTTCCAGGTGCAACGCGATGCCATCGTTTTGCACCCGTTTGACGTGGCCGAGCGCCTCGCGCAGGATGCTGGCGTTGTAGCCGCCGCACAAGCCGCGATTGGAGGCGATGACCAGGACGAGATGGTTCTTGACCTTTTCGCGCGGCTGCAACAGCGGATGGCTGATATTGGTGGCGCTGGCACTCAGGTCGGCGGCGAGTTCGCCGATCTTGCGCGTGTAGGCTTCGGCTTCGACGGCGCGGTCGAGCGCCTTCTTGAAGCGCGCGGTGGCGATGAGTTCCATGGTCCGCGTGATCTTGCGGATGTTGCGGACGGCCTTGCGGCGCTTGACGAGGGCACGGGTTTGGGCCATGGGGGTCGCGCTGTCACGTTAGAGGATGGAAATCGCCAACGACTGCATGTGTCGGACGCGCTTGAGAATTCCCTTGCCCCCGTTCACGTAAACGAGGTCGCCAAGTTTCCGAAGCGTATCGCGGTCGAAATCGGGATTGTTCTCCAGCAACAACACAAAGTCATGCTTGTATTTGTACTTTCGCGATGCTAGCCCATAGGGACTGACGATCGCGGAAAAGTTCAGCGCGAGACTCATTTCCAATGACGGAATCCGGTAGTCTTGCCGCTCTACTTGCCGAACGCGAGTATGTCGATGCGCACCGTCTCGTCTTTTGGATCGCGCAGCCTCTTCACTCCAAGACCATCATCGGCGGGTGGAAGTCGTAGAGCGTTTTGCAATACGACGGCCGCGCGGTCGTGATAACGCCGAGGGACGAGGACATCCGTTTTCGTCGCCATCCGAGGTTCATCGATCCAGGCCGCCAATGCCCGTTCGCCCACGACGACGAAGGGAATCTTCGCCGCGTTCAGAGCCGTCACGACGGGGAGCGGTGGATTCATGATTGTCGCTCCTCCTTTCCGTCTGAACTCATGGTCTTGGGGGGCGGGGGGGGGTTTGGCCCCATGGTGTGGGCGGGGAAATCCACGGGGGGGTAACCCCCCCCCCCCCCCCAAAACTGTTACCCGATCGACTCCACCGGCTTGAACTGCGGCTGGAATTCCGTAATCGCCGCGTTGAGCCGGTCGTCGTCCACTTCCTTCTTGGCGTTGACGCGCAGCTTCTTCTCCTGAATCAGCGCGTCGCGCACGTCGGCCTTTTGCTCGCGCATGAACGTCAAAAACTGTTCCTCCCACGAGGCCACCTGCTTGATCGGCACCTTGTCGAGGAACCCCTTGGTGCCGGCGTAGATCGACATCACCTGGTCGATGACGTGCATCGGCTTGTACTGCGCCTGCTTGAGCAGTTCGACCATGCGATAGCCGCGGTCCAGCTGCGATTGCGTCGCCTTGTCGAGGTCGGTGCCCAGCTGGGCGAAGGCTTCGAGTTCGCGGAAGGCGGCGAGGTCGAGACGCAGGCCGCCGGCGATCTGCTTCATGGCCGGGATTTGCGCCTTGGTGCCGACGCGCGACACGCTGATGCCGACGTCGATGGCGGGGCGGACGCCGGCGAAGAACAGGTCAGGCTGCAGGTAAATCTGGCCATCGGTGATGGAGATCACGTTGGTCGGGATGTAGGCGGACACTTCACCTTCGAGCGTTTCGATGATCGGCAAGGCGGTCAAAGAGCCGCCGGAGTTCCAGACCTTGGCGAGCTTGTGGCCGGGGAACTTGGGCAGTTCTTCCTTCTCGGCGCGGTGCTTGTCGAGCGGGCCGGCGTAGACGACGGGCTGATTTTCCGGCGTGTGCTGCACGGCCCAACTTTCCTCGACCTTGGCCTCGTCGGCGTCGCCGGGGACGATGACGTAGCGCACCGCGGTCTTGGCCGAGCGCTCGAGCAGACGCGAGTGGGCGTAGAAGACGTCGCCGGGGTACGCCTCGCGGCCGGGCGGACGACGCATCAGCAGCGACAGCTGGCGATAGGCGGCGGCCTGTTTGGTCAAGTCGTCGTAGACCACGAGGGTCGGCTTGCCCTCTTCGTACATGTGGTATTCGGCGATGGCGGTGCCGGCGTAGGGGGCGATGTATTGCAAAGGGGCGGGGTCGGCCGACGACGTGGTCACGACGACGGTGTAGTCGAGGGCATTCGTGGCGCGGAGTTTTTCGATGACTTGCGCGACCGTGGAATCTTTCTGGCCGATGGCGACATAGACGCAGATGACGCCCTGATCGCGTTGATTGATAATGGCGTCGATGGCGACGGCGGTCTTGCCGGTCTTGCGGTCGCCGATGATGAGTTCGCGCTGGCCGCGGCCGACGGGCGTCAGGGCATCGACCGCTTTGATGCCGGTCTGCATCGGCTCATCGACGGGTTGACGGCCGGCGATGCCGGGGGCCACCGTTTCGACCGGGCGGCTGAGGTTGGAAACGATCGGGCCTTTGCCGTCGAGCGGATTGCCGAGCGGATCGACGACGCGGCCAATGAGCGCCGGTCCCACCGGCACGCGCAGCAGCTGGCCGGTGGTCTTGACCTCGTCGCCCTCGGTGATCTCGACGAATTCGCCGAGGATAATGATACCGACGGAGTTTTCTTCGAGGTTGAAGGCGAGGCCGCGCACGCCGGTGCGGCTAAATTCGACCATTTCGCCGGCCATGACGCCGGAGAGGCCGTAAACGCGGGCAATGCCGTCGCCGACTTCGAGGACGCGGCCGACGTTGGCCACGTCGAAATGACTGCGCTGCTGGCCGATTCGTTCAGAGATTAAGGAGGCGATCTCGTCGGCTTTGAATCTCATGGCTGCCTCTTTCGATGAGTTCCGTGCGTAGTTTGTCGAGCTGCGTCCGCACCGAGGCGTCGTACAGCCAGTCGCGCAGGCGCACGACCATGCCGCCGAGCAGTTCGGGATCGACGCGCGTTTCCAACACCGGCTCGATGTGCATCAGGTCGCGGAGTTCGGCGATCAGCCGCTCGCGCTGGTCGTCCGGCAGGGGCACGGCCGTCTGCACCAGCACGCGCACCCGATTGGCGCGCCGGTCGTTCAGTTCCTCGGCGGCGGCGCGGATGGGACGCAGCAGTTCCAGTCGGTCGTGTTCGTTCAACAGAAGCATGAAGTTCAGGAACGGCTCGCTGGCCCGGCCTTCCAACGCCT
>JBBSES010000432.1:0-4427 GCA_038239465.1 Gemmatales bacterium | reverse complement strand
GGCCGTCTTTCCTTCGCGGGAGGACGGCCCGCGTCGCTGTTCGCGGCACGACCGCGCGGACCCGTTGCGAGGCCATCGACAAACGCGGCCGACCGCCGAAGCCCTTTCAGTTCGTCGCGCGTCGATCCGACCAAGGATAGATGTGGCATACCCGTGCCCATCGACCTCTCGGAGACGCATTCATGGCATGGCTGCTCTTGCCCCTGGCGTGGTTGGGTCCGGCGCTCGAAGCCGACGGCGGCTCCTACCTCTACGACGCCGCCTACTGCATCGACCACGTTCGTCTCGGCCAGGCGTGTCCGTATTTGCCGCAACCCGGCGATATCCTGCTGCGCATGGACGACAATCGCTTCTGGGCCATCACCCATAATCTCGCCTTGGCCTTCGCGCCGCACGGATCGGGCATCGTGGTGGCACGGCCCGACGGCAGCCTGGGCGTCCTGGAAGCGGGGCCGAACGACTGCATGCACGTCTGGACCGTGGACATGCTTCCCCATCTGCGCGAGTACGAGGAGGCTGGCATCGTCTGGATTCGCCGCCGCAAGACGCCGCTGACGCCGGAACAATCGGCCTGCCTGACGAATTGGGCGCTGCGTCAAGACGGCAAATGGTTCGCCCTGCAACGCCTCGGCGTGCAGCTGACGCCGTTCCGCACCCGCGGCCCGCTGCGCACTTATTTCGTGGGCAAACCGTGCGGCAATCGCATTTCGTATTTCTGCTCGGAACTGGTGACGGAAGCGCTCGTCGCGGCCGGTCTGATCGACGCGACGACGGCGCGGCCCTCGGCGACCTACCCGCACGATTTGTTCTTCGATCGGTCGTACAATCTGTATCTCAACCGCCATTTCAGCCTGGCGGATGGTTGGGAGCCGCCGGCGCGCTGGGTGAGTAGGCCAAACTAGCACTTCTTGGCGAGCGAAGGGCGTCAGCCCTCCGTGGTTCTCTGGTGAAAATCCACCGAGGGCTGACGCCCTCCGCTCGCCCGATCACTTCCGACAACGTTTCATTCCGCCTTCACCGCCACGCCCTCCATCGGCTTCTCGGCCTTGGCCGACCCTACCGCCTCGGGCGCCGGCGCCTTGTCCGCGTCCTTCATCCAATGCGTGACGCTCTTCGTGACCGTGATCGGCAGCGTCACCGTGTCGGCGGCGACTGAAAGCGGTAAATCAAGGCTGCTATAGACGATCTTGACGGCGTTGCGCGTGGTGCTCAACTGGACGTTTTTCTCGAAACCGGCTACACCCTTCGCGCCTTCCCAGGCGGCGTTGCCGTCGATGCGCGCGCCCCCATAGACTTTGTCGCGGTCCTGCAGGTTGGCCACGGTGCCGCAGCCCGTGACGGCCAGGCTGAACGCGAACAACGTCATCCGCGCGAACGGCCGCGACATGGCAATTCCTCCTTGAATCTCCCGCGTCTGTCATCGTCCAGACAATTTGCCTCCCTTGAGGAAGATGCCCACGGTGCCAAACACACGGGCGGCGACCCTGACGGTTGGCCCGGGCGCGGCCGCGACGATGGCGTTTTTCGCCCCGCTTCGGCATGGCGTTCGCTCTTCTGTTGGAGTCATTCAATGACGTGCCCTCCGGGGCATGATCTCAGACGTTAAGGAGCATGATCCATGTCCGAAAGCATCAAGAGCAAGGCCCAGGAAGTCGGCCATAAGATCGCCGAAGCCGCCACCAGCGTCGGCCATCGCGTCAGCGAGACGGCCGAAAAGGTCGGCGACTGGGCCAAGGAGAAAATGCACGCGGCCGGCAATACGGTGGACGAGGTCAAGCAAAAGGCCGGCCACAAGATCGACGAACTCAAGGGACCGGACGCCGTGAAGACGGGCGGCACGATCAAGGAACACATGGACGTGATCGCGTCGTGCGGCAAGAAAGTGGGCGTCGTGGACAACGTCCAGGGCGACTCGATCAAGCTGACGAAGAAGGACAGCCCGGACGGCCGCCATCACCTGGTCCCCATGAGTTGGGTCGATCACGTCGATAGCCACGTGCATCTGGCGAAGAACAGCGCCGAGACCGAGCGCGAATGGCAGACGGCCTAATCGGTGAATGATGAAATCGACACAGGCCGGGGAATTCCCCGGCCTGTTCGCGTTGGCGGCAGCCCCTGGCGATGGCACTGTATGTGCAACGAGAATCCTCCGGTGGCGAACGGGATTGCTTGTGAGCGCGAACTCCTCTCCAGTCGCGTTCGCCGTTTTATCTCATTAGCAGCGTAGGGCATCCGCCTTACGCAAGGAGGATTTCTCGTGGCCAAGCAGAAGCATCCGGCGAGCGAGCATCACGGGCAGGCGGCCGCCCACCACGACGCCGCGGCCCATCACCATCGCCAGGCGGCGCATCATCACGATCACGGCAAGCACGCCGAGGCCAAGGAACACGCTGTCAGCGCCCACGAACATAGCGAGAACGGCAGCAAGCATTCCAAGACCGCGCACGAGCATTCCCACAAGTAGGCTTCGCGGGAGCCGAGCGAACGTGAATAAACGTTCGCTCGGCGAGCGGGCGCGTATACATCCTAAGAATAGGCGTGCTGCCACTGGTGATCGCCCAGGGTGCGGCGCCGAGATGCGCCGCACCCTGGGCACGGCCGTCTTCGCCGGCATGTTGGGCGTGACGCTATTCCGCATATTCCTGACGCCCGTATTCTACGCGGTGATTCAGGGATTTGGGGGCAGCCCGGCCGTCGCGGGGGAAATGAGGCACGAGGCGTCGGATTCCGGGCATTTCACGGCGAAAGTGCCGCGGCCACGGTCGCCGGTGCATTGAGAAATGACTGCCGTATTTCCCCCAAAGGGGGAAATACGGAAAATCCCGTCTCGTTGACGCCATCCGGAACTCGGATTCACCGCATAATCATGCGGACGACGCGCTCTTACAGTTCCCATCCCTTGCGGTACTCGCGCTTGACGAGTTGCGCCGCCTCGGGGCAGTTGGTCGCCTTGCAGTTAGCGCCGTCCCATTCGAGTTTCTTGCCGGACAGCATGGCGACGTTGCCCAGCAGGATGAATTCCGTCAACAGGCCAGCGTAGCCGAAGTTAGACAGGGCGATTTGCGGCTTGCCTTCCTTGATGGCCTTGACCCACTCTTCCTTCTGGCCGGTGTCGCCCTTGCCGTTGCGCGGCAGAGTCGGCGTCGGCTTCTTGTAGTCGGCGAACTCCTTTTCCGGCAGCAGGCGATAGCTCTGGCCGTAGTCCTGCGGCGAGAAGATGATGCCCTTGTCGCCGACGAGGATGGAGCCGCTACCCGCGAGCTTTTCGCCTTCGCGCAGCACCTTGGCGAGCAGTTCCTTGGGCGGATGGACGAGGACGCCGTCCTTGCGGCCCTCGTACCACGTCACCTTGCAGGCCGGCATGTCGCCGCGCGCCGGGAAGGTGTAGGTCGCCTTGGCCCAGGCGGGATAGGTTTCTTTGTTCAACTCGCCCGACTCGGCTTCGACGGTGGTCGGGTAGCCGAGCTTGAGGGCCATGAACGGCATGTTGGCGGTGTGGCAGCCCATGTCGCCGAGGGCGCCGGTACCGAAGTCGAGCCAGCCGCGCCAGTTGAAATCGTGATAGGTGCCGCGATGGCTCTTGGCGTTGGCGCCGTGATGGAAGGGACGCATCGGGGCTGGCCCGAGGAAGCAGTCCCAGTTGAGGTAAGCCGGCACCGGCTGCTCTTCCTTGGGACGGGCGGTGATCCCTGGCGCTTGCGGCCATACCGGGCGGTTGGTCCAGATGTGGACTTCCGTGACGCCGCCGATGCCGCCAGCCTGCACGACTTCCGCGGCTTCGCGCAGGGCGTTTTCCGTCGTGCCCTGATTGCCCATCTGCGTGCAGACCTTGTGCTTGGCCGCGAGTTCGCGCAGCACGCGTGCCTCGTGGACCGAGTGGGTCAGCGGCTTCTGACAGTAGACGTGCTTGCCCATGCGCATCGCCTGGGCGGCGGCCGGCGCGTGCGTGTGGTCCGGCGTGCTGACGACGACGGCGTCGATATCCTTGCCCATGTCGTCGAACATCTTGCGGAAATCGGCGTACTTCTTGGCCTTGGGAAACTTCTCGGCCTTCTTTTCGAGAAAGGTTTCGTCCACGTCGCACAGGGCGACGATGGTGCCGAAGCGGCCGGCGTCGTCGGTGTCGCTGGAGCCTTTGCCGCCGACGCCGATGCAGGCGATGTTGAGTCGTTCGTTGGGCGAAGTGGTGTCGGCGCCGAGGCTGAAGCCGTTGGCGGCCATCAGGCCGAGGCTAGCCGCCGCGCTCTGCTTGAGGAATTCGCGGCGTTGTTGCCGTCGGTTCATGGGATCGTCTCCTGATACGAGGAAGCGGGGAGAGTAAAGGCGAATCATTGCTATGTAATTATCCCGGCGAGCGGGGGGGCGGCGCGCCCCCCCTATGACCCCCCCACGGGGGGGTGCGCCCCCCCCCCCCCCACCACATACTG
>JBBSES010000431.1:0-4428 GCA_038239465.1 Gemmatales bacterium | reverse complement strand
GGCGTCGGCATCGACGCGCGAGTACCAGATGTCGAGTACCTTCATCCGGCTGTATTCGAGCATGTGCTGGCGATACGAGATGGCGCAGGCATGGGCGGCCTTCTCGCACACGGCGGCACGAATGCTGTACGTCCGGCCGGCGACCACCGCGCTGGTGGCCAGGCGCTTCACGTCCCATTCCCACGGTCCGGGCAGCGTTTCGTCGAAGTCGTTGACGTCGAAGACGAGGTTGCGCTCGGGACTGGCATAGACGCCGAAGTTCATCAGGTGGGCGTCGCCGCAGATTTGCGTGCGCAGGCCGGAAACGGGCGTCGTGGCCAGGTCGCTAGCCATGACGATCGGGCTGCCGCGCAGAAAGGTGAACGGCGACGTGAGCATCCGGCCATAGCGGATGGGGACGAGTTCCGGCAACCGCGACCGATTCGATTCCTCCAGAAGCGACACCGGATCGGGACGGTCGGCGGCGGGCTGCCAGGCGGCGTGGGCCGAGCGCGCGGTTTGAACGCGCCGCTCCTTGCCCTCGGCATAGCGCTCCTTCGGCGTCGGCGACGGCGGCTTCACTGGCACCGGCTCGGGCAGAGCGGCATCGCGTTCTTCGGACGGCGGGGGCATGGCAGCAACTCCTTGAATGTCGGAGGCGGAGGGCATGACAGTATCCGACCCGTTCGCTGGCCACCAGTGTTTATCCGGTGAAGGGTTCGAGAACGTGCGCGGAGAGCGCGCGATTGACGAGAAATAGATTTTCCCTTCCAAAATTCGCCGGGTCGGGCCATTACTGGGTAGAGACCTCAATCATGCCCCGGATGGCGTTCATGTTTAGCGGGCCGCGCGAAACCGTAGAAGCCGTGCCGGGGCGCAAGTTCCTGGAGTCGTTCCTGCGCTCTGAGGGAAGAATCTTCGCGTACATCCTCACCCTTTGGCCCCATCGGGCCGACGCCGACGATCTCCTCCAGGAAGTCAGTCTCTTCATGTGGGACCAGTTCGACGAACAAAACCCGCCGGTGGACTTCGTCGCCTGGGGATGCCGTATCGCCTACTTTAAGATTCTCGACTTTCGCAAGAAGCTGCAGCGCAGCCGATTGATCTTCAATCAAGAGACCCTGGAGCGGATCGCGGCCGTCGCCTCGGAAAGAGAATCCACCCTGGCGGCGCGACAGGAAGCGCTGACGCAGTGCATCGAGCGATTGCCGTCGCGCGACCGGGACTTGCTGGCCCAGCGCTTCGAGGCCGGGGCCACCACGCAAGCGACGGCCGACCGCGTGGGGCGATCCGTCGACGCCGTCTACAAGGCTCTGTCTCGCATCCGCGATACGCTCTTCGAGTGCGTCAATCGTCGCTTGGCAACGGAGGCACGGGAATGAACGAATTGCCGGCGCTGCTCGATGTCCTCGCCGAGGAAACCATATCCGCGGAGCAATTCGCGCGTCTGGAGGCATTGGTCGCGTCCTCTCCCGAGGCGGCGTGGCAGTACGTGCAGCGCATGCAAATGCTGGCGGGCCTGGCGAAGCACTTCGCGCCCATGCCGGCGGCGTCCTCCCTGCCCGACGAGCGGCCTACGTTTCCTGGGCAAAAGCACGGGCCGCGATTGCTTGGCATCGCCTCGCTGGCGGCCGCGCTTCTCGTGGCCCTTCTCTGGTGGCAATGGCCGGGGGCGACCGAAACGCCGCTCGCCGATGTCGAGTTGACGGACAACTCGGTGGCCTGGCTGACGCGGATCGTCGGCGCCGAATGGGATCCCGGCCAGGAACCGCGGCGCTCGGGGATGCCGTTGCCTCCGGGGTCGCTGCGTTTGAAGGCGGGCTTGGCGGAGATTCAGTTTTACTGCGGCGCGACGGTCATTCTCGAAGGGCCGGCCGACTTCGAACTTTTGACCAGCGACAAGGCCCGTTGCACGCGCGGCAAGCTGCGCGCCAGCGTGCCGCCGCAGGCGAGCGGTTTCACGATTGACACGCCAAGGTTTCAGTTAGTGGATCGCGGCACGGAATTCGGCCTCCAGGTCGGCACCACGGAACCGGCGGAAGTCCACGTTTTCAAGGGGCGAGTCGATCTCCAAGGAACCGCGTCGGGCGCCGGCCAGAAACTAATGACGGGCCAGGCGCTGCGCATGACTGAGGACGGCCGCGCCACGCCGCTGGCGTCGGATGCGACGCGCTTCACCTCGGCCGAGCAGTTGACCGACCGCCGCGACGCCGAGGCGCGGCGGAAACAACGGGACTGGCTGGCCGGCCGTCGTCAATGGCGCGACGATCCGGCATTGCTCGCCGACTTCGCCTTCGACGATGAATCCGCCGGGCCGAGCGTGCTGCGCAACCCGGCGCCGGGAAAGACGGATGGGGCCATCGTCGGTTGTCCCTCGGTCGAAGGCCGCTGGCCGGGCAAGCGCGGCCTCGAATTCAATCGCGTCGGCGATCGCGTCCGCGTGCGGGTTCCGGGGCAACACGACGCTCTTACGCTCGTCACCTGGGTGCGGGTCGATGCGCTGCGCAATCGCTTCGGTTCCCTCCTGCTTTCCGATAGCTTCCCGCCCGGTGCCATCCACTGGCAACTGCGCTCCGAAGGGTCGGTAGTGTTGGGCGTGCAGGACGCCACGGGACGGAAGGGGGCCAACTACCAGACGCCCGAGGCGATGCGGCCCGAGACGCTGGGCCAATGGACGCAGTTGGCCGTCGTCTATGACCGGGCGAATCGGCGGGTCTCGCACTACGTCGATGGTCGGCCGGTCAGCCGCCATACTATCGCCTTCGACCTGCCGTTGCAGATTGGCGGCGCCGAGATCGGCAACTGGAACCCGCTCGGCTTCCGCGACGACCGGCCGATCCGCAATCTGGTCGGCCGCATGGACGAATTGCTGATCCTCGCCCGGCCGTTGACCGACCCCGAAATCGAACGCCACTACCAGCAAGGCAAGCCTTGCCCGTGACCCTCCCCAACCCCCGCCTCGTTTCAGGAGACTCCACATGTCCCGCGCGCGCCGCGGTTGTGAAAGTTATGTCTCCCTGCCGGCCCTGAGCCGCCGTCAATTCCTGCGCGCCGGCGTCCTCGGCGGCCTGGGGCTATCGCTGGCCGACGTGCTGCGCTCCGAAGCGCTCGCGGCGCCGACCAACCCCCTACCTACGGCCAAGTCGGTCATCCTCCTCTGGCTGCAAGGCGGCGTTTCCCACCACGAGACGTTCGATCCCAAGCCCGATGCCCCCGCCGACATCCGCGGCGAGATGAAGGCGATCGCCACCCGGTTGCCCGGCGTTCACGTCAACGAATACCTGCCCAAGTTGGCGGGCATAATGGATAAATTGGCCGTCATCCGCTCGGTGACGCATGTCGAGGCGGCGCACGAGCGCGGCTCGATGTACATGGTCGAGGGCCGACGACCGCCTCTCGCCACGGCGACGATGAATTCGGGCCATCCCGAACTCGGCTCGATCGTCGCCCAGCAGCTGGGCATGCGCGATGGCGTGCCGCCGTTCGTCAGTGTGCCGGGCAACGACTTCACGTCGCGCTTCATCGGCCCCGGCTTTCTACCTCGCGCGACCGGATCGTTCGGCGGCCACCGGGCCAAGTCGCTGCAGCCCAACGAGGAGATTTCCAGCGACCGTTTCGCCGACCGCCTGGCGTTGCGTAATGCCTTCGAGCGAGGAGAAGCGGGGCAACTGTTGGCTCAGGGCGAGACCGGCTCCTGGGACCGCTTCAACGAACGGGCGCTCGACGTTCTCGCCTCGGGCAAGGCGGCCGCCGCCTTCGACCTGGACAAAGAATCGGCCGAGACGAAGAAGCGTTACGGCCTCGCTTCGGGCAAACGCGACGACATGGCCTCGTTCACGCTGACGGCGCGGCGCCTCGTCGAGGCCGGCGTCCGCTTCGTCACCGTCGGCCGCGACAGCTGGGACCACCACGACAACATCTTCCCCCAGCTCAAGGGCCGGCTGCCCGGCTTCGATACCGCGTTTTCCGCCCTGGTCGAAGACTTGCAAACGCGCGGCATGCTCGATGAAACGCTGGTCGTCTACATGACCGAATATGGCCGCACGCCGCGCGTCAACGCCAAGGCCGGCCGCGATCACTGGCCCAGCGCCTTCAGCATCGCATTCGCCGGAGCGGGCATCAAGCCGGGGCAGGTGATCGGCGCCTCCGACGCCACCGGGGCGGCCGTCAAGGAACGGCCCGTGTCGCCCGAGGAAATCGCGGCCACCATCTTGCACCTGGTCGGCGTCCATCCGCAGCAAGAATTCGTCCGCCCCGATGGCCGGCCGGTCACGTTCGTCGATGAAGCCCGACCGTTGGCGCCGTTGTTGAAGTAAGCTCAAGTCGAGTCCGGGTGTGGGGCCCCCACACCGGGGCCGCCAGCAACGCAAAAAAGAACCCCCACAACTTGTACTCTCTAAACGGTGCCACCCCCGTACCAAAAAAACCCACACCAACACCACCACCGCC
>JBBSES010000430.1:0-4453 GCA_038239465.1 Gemmatales bacterium | reverse complement strand
GAACTGTGTGCCATTTCGGGCCGGTGAATTTGGTTTCTTCAAGGATTGCGTTGCCCAATGCGAAAATATTCTCGGGGTCGATGTGGCGCAACTCGACCTGAATAGCGGCCCCATCGGAGTGTTAGATGACCTTGCCAAGCGTGAGGTAATTCGAGCCATCGGATACGTTATGGACGCGGACTGCGAGCCGGTGTAAACGGGCCGCGAATCGCCAACGGACCTCTTCCCATGCCAAAAACCGCTTTCCTCTTCCCCGGCCAAGGCGCCCAGCAAGTCGGCATGGCCCGCGCGCTATGCGACACCTTGCCCGCCGCCAAGGCGCGCTTCGACGAGGCCGCCGCCATCCTCGGCTACGATCTGCTCGCCCTCTGCGCCAACGGCCCGGCGGAACAATTGAACTCCACGATCGCCAGTCAGCCGGCCATCTTCGTCGCTAGCATGGCCGGCCTCGAATCGCTCAAGCAAAGCGACCCCGCCGCCATCGACGCCTGCCAGGCCGTCGCCGGCCTCAGTCTCGGCGAGTACACCGCCCTCGTTTTCGCGGGCGTGATGGACTTCGCCGACGGCCTGCGCCTCGTGCAAAAACGCGGCGCCGCCATGCAGGCCGCCGCCGACGCCACCCCCGGCGGCATGGTCAGCCTCATCGGTCCCGAGGTGTCGAAGGTCGAAGAGTTGTGCGCTCAGGCGCGCGGCAACGACACGCTCGAAGTCGCCAACCTGCTCTGTCCCGGCAACACGGTTCT
This sequence comes from Gemmatales bacterium, assembly GCA_038239465.1. Lineage (GTDB taxonomy): Bacteria > Planctomycetota > Planctomycetia > Gemmatales > Gemmataceae > JBBSES01. Next base: position 3,710 of record JBBSES010000430.1, on the reverse strand, counting down.
ATCCGGCAGCAAGGCGGCGTGCGACCGCGTCGTCGCCCTGGCCGAGGGCGCTGGCGCCCGCGCCATTCGCCTCGCCGTCGCCGGCGCTTTTCATACATCCCTGATGAGGCCGGCCGACGATCAACTCGCCGCCGCTCTGGACGCCGTCGAATTGCGGCCCGCGCGCCTTCCCATCTGGTCGAACGTCGATGCCCGGCCGCACACCGACCCCGCCGAGATTCGGCAACTCCTCATTCGCCAGGTACTCAGTCCGGTATTGTTCGAGCAGACGCTGCGGAACTTCCTGGCCGACGGCTTCGATCGCTTCGTCGAGATCGGGCCGGGCCGCGTCCTCGCCGGGCTGCTCAAGCGCGTGCAACGCAAGGTTGACGTTGCCAACGTGACCGTGTAAGATCCCCCTAGAGCCCAAGCTCACCGGCCCCCACCGCGAGCTTGCCGTTCTTTTTCAACTTACCGCCTCTCGTCTTTTCCGCACTACCTTCGTATTTATACCGTTTCGCCATTGCGCGACGCTCCGGCAGACCGCCGGGCGGCGAGCGATTGTCCTTGCCCGGCGCGCGTGCGCCGTGGACCATAACCCTGGCAATGTGGGCGGTTCGGCGGGCGTCCGACCGCTCCCCGGTTCGGCCCCCCGCGCCGCCGTGGGAGATTGATGCCATGCCAAGCGTCGAAGAACGTGTGATCGATATCGTCTGCGAGAACCTCGGAGTCAACAAGGAACAGGTCACGCGCTCCACCTCGTTCATCGAGGACGTGGGCGCCGACTCGCTCGACATCGTCGAGTTGGTCATGGAACTGGAAGAAGAGTTCGAGATCACCATCCCGGACGAGCAGGCGGAGAAGATCAAGACCGTCGGCGAAGCCATTGACTACATCGAACGGGAGTTGGCCAAGAAATGACGCGCCGCGTCGTCATCACCGGCATGGGGACCGTGAATCCGCTCGCCCACGACTTGGCCGGCACCTGGCAGGGGCTGTGTCAGGGCCGCAGCGGTATCGGGCCGATCACCCTGATCGACACCTCGGCCCACAAGGTCCACTTCGGCGGCGAGGTGAAGGACTTCCAACCCGAAAAGGCGCTGGAAGCCAAAGCCTCGCGCCGCCTGGACCGCTTCGCGCAACTGGCGATGGTCGCCGCCATCGAAGCCGTCCGCGATAGCGGCATCGACTTCGCCACGGAAGACCCCTTCCGCGCCGGCGTCATCCTCGGCAACGGCATCGGCGGCCTGAACGAGTTCGAGGAGCAGCACACGCGCTGCGTCAACGCCGGCCCCGGCCGCATCAGCCCGTTCATCATCCCCAAGATGATCATCAACGCCGCGCCCGGCAATATCTCTATTCACTTCGGTCTCAGTGGACCGAATACGGCGGTGGCGACGGCCTGCGCCTCGGCCGGCAACGCCGTCAGCGACGCCCTGCGGTCTATCCAGTGGGGCTACGCCGACGTGATGATTTCCGGCGGCACCGAGGCTGGCATTACCCAAATGGGCCTGGGCGGCTTCTGCGCCGCCCGCGCTCTATCCGAACGCAACGAAAGCCCGCAAACCGCCAGCCGGCCCTTCGATAAAGAACGCGACGGCTTCGTCCTCAGCGAGGGCGCCGGCATCCTCGTCCTCGAAGAACTGGAACGGGCCCGCAGGCGTGGCGCCCGCATCTATGCCGAATTGCTCGGCGCCGGCAACACGGCCGACGCCCATCACATCACCGCGCCACACCCGGCCGGCATCGGCGCCACCAAGGCGATGCAGTTCGCCCTGATCGACGCCAAGCTCGACGCCGCCGACATCCACTACATCAACGCCCACGGCACCAGCACCGAACTGGGCGACGCCGCCGAGACGCAGGCGGTCAAGAACGTGTTCGGCCCCCACGCCCGCAAGCTGGCCATCAGCAGCAACAAGAGCATGATCGGCCATCTCCTCGGCGCCAGCGGCGGCGTCGAGTTAATAGCCACCGCGATGACCATCAAGCACGGCGTCATCCCGCCGACGATTAACCTGCACACCCCCGACCCGGCCTGCGACCTCGACTACGTTCCCAACACGGCCCGCGAGTCGCGCGTGCGCTACGCCCTCTCCAACAGCTTCGGCTTCGGCGGCCACAACTGCAGCCTGGTCGTCGGCGCCTATCAATGATGAAAAAGGGCAAGCCGATGGCCGCGACAATCGATTGGCTGTATGCCCGCAAGGGCTGAACGACGTGCAAGAAAGCCCAGGGGTTCCTTGGGGCCAATGCCGTCGCCATCGCCGAAACCGCCGACGCCAGCAAGGACCGCCGCGGCCGGGTCGAAGCGCTCGCGCTCGCCAAGACCGTGGATAAGATCGTCGTCGCCAGGGGCAAGATGATCGTCGCCTTCGATGTGAAAAACGATCCGCCTGACGACGACACGCTGGCCGCCTACCTCCTCGGACCGACCGGCAATCTGAAGGCACCGACCATACGCCGCGGCAAGACGCTGCTCGTCGGCTTCAACGACGAGGCGTATGGACAGGTCCTCGGCATCTGAAACGAAAGGCGGCGCCGCTCGGCGCCGCCTTCTTTCATTCTCAGCGCCACGTTAGAATCACCTTAGCGAACCCGTCGAGGGATGTGACCATGTCCGCGCTGACGCCGCCGCTGGAAACCGAGATCGCCGCGCCGCCGCTTCCCGTCTACCGCTTCACGCCGGAGCAGTTCCGCCGTTTGAAAGACGCCGGTATCGTCGCGCCCGCGGAAGCCATCGACTACGCCGACGGCTTGCTCGTCCTCACGGGGCCGGAGGCGCTGGCCGCCCCGCGCATCGCCGTTGGTTCCTACCCGGAGGAGACGACGCCCGCCTCCGAACCGCTGCCGTTGCGGCGTTTCAGCCGCGATGAAGTCCATCGCATGATGGACGCCGAAGTGCTGATCGAGGGCGCCCCCGTCGAACTCCTCGAAGGCTGGCTGGTCCGCAAAATGACGTTCCACCCCATACACAATGCCCTGGTCGCCTGGCTGCACCACTTCTTGACGCGGCACACGCCTCCCGGCTGGCATTGCCGTTGTCAAATGACCCTGGCGACTCCCGAGAGCGAACCCGAGCCGGACATCTCCATCGTCCGCGGAGAATTCTTCGACTACCGCGGGCGGCATCCCGAGCCGACCGATACGGTACTGGCCATCGAAGTCGCCGATAGTTCCCTGCGCATCGACCGCGCGGTCAAAGCCCCCCTCTACGGCGGTCTGGGCATCCCCGAGTACTGGATCGTCAACGTCAACGAGGCGCAAATCGAGGTGTATACGGCACCGACCGGCGCCGCGCCAATCCCCGGGTACGACGATCGGCGCGATTACGTTCGCGGCGACGAGGCGCCGCTCGTCATCGCTGGCCAACACCTGGCCCGGCTGCCGATAACCGACTTATTTCCCGCGAGCGTTTAGCGTCGCTTCTCACCGAGGAACAGGGCCATGTCCGCGCTTACGCCGCTGGAAACCGAGATCGCCGCGCCGCCGCTTCCCGTCTACCGCTTCACGCCGGAGCAGTTCCGCCGTTTGAAAGACGCCGGTATCGTCGCGCCCACGGAAGCCATCGACTACGCCGACGGCTTGCTCGTCCTCACGGGGCCGGGGGCGCTGGCTGCCCCGCGCATCGCCGTTGGTTCCTACCCGGAGGAGACGACGCCCGCCTCCGAACCGCTGCCGTTGCGGCGTTTCAGCCGCGATGAAGTCCAGCGCATGGTGGACGCCGAAGT
>JBBSES010000429.1:0-4471 GCA_038239465.1 Gemmatales bacterium | reverse complement strand
GCGAAACGTAAACGAGACGCGGCATCGCATTTGCCCCTCTTTTCGGGAATGAAGGGCTAGCTCATTCCACCAAAGGGGACCAATCTCATGCTTAAGATCATCTTCATCGCGGGCGGGATGGCATTCCTTGCCACGTGCTTCGCTGCGGCCGCGGACGACAAGCCGCCCACCGATTACAAGGAATTCATGGCCAATCTGAAGGGCGAATACTCCATCGTCTCCGGCGAGAAGTTCGGCAAGGAGGAACCGGCCGAGCGCATCAAGGGAACGATGGTGCGCTTCACGCAAGATACCGTCATTGTCGTGGACAAGGACAAGAAGCAGACCTACGCGGCGACCTACAAGATCGACCCCAGCAAGAAGCCAATGTCGATCACGATGACGAGCATCGCCGCGCCGAACAAGGGCGAGACGGCTACCGGACTCATCGCCCTGGACGGCGGCAAGCTCAAGCTCATCTACGCCTTGCCCAAGGGCGAGGCGCCGACGGACTTCAAGACGAAGGACCAGCAACTCATGTTCGTGATGGAAAAAGCGTCCAAGTAGAGACGCGCGAGCGGGGGGGCGTCAGCCCCCCGTGGATTTCTCTTGGAGAACCACGGAGGGCTGACGCCCCCTCGCTCGCCAATCACGGCCGCGCCTTGACCCGGAACTCGCTCGGCGGCACGCCCACCTTCTTCTTGAAAACCGCGCTCAAATACTCGACATGGCGAAAACCGGTGCGTCCCGCGATGGCCGCTACCGACAAATCGGTTTCCGTCAGCAATTCCTTCACCCGTTGCAGCTGCACGCGGACGATTTCCTCGTGCGGCGTGCGGCCCACCACCTTCTTAAAACGCTCTTCCAATCCACGGCGCGATAGCGCCACGGCCTCTACCACGTCGCTTACATTGATCCCCTGGCAGGCGTTACGCCGTATGTAATGCACCGCCTGAGCGATCTCCGCATCCTCGACGGCCAGGCCGTCGGTCGATTGCCGCGTGGCGATGCCCAGGGGCGGGAAGACGGTCATGAGCGCGCTCGGCGACTCACCGGCCATCAGGCGATCTAGCTGCGCCGCGGCCTCGTAGCCGATCCGATACGGGTCAGTGATGATGCTCGACAGCCGCGGTTCGGCCAAATCGCACAATAGTTCGTCGTCATCGACGCCCAGGACGGCGACCTCGTCGGGCACGGCGATTCCGAGACCGCGGCAAGCGTCGAGCAGTCGTAAGCCGCAGCCGTCCCAGCCGGCCAGGATGCCGACCGGCCGAGGCAGCGATTTTACCCATCGAGATAGATCGGCCATGTCCTGCTGCCAGGCGTTGGGCAGGCCGACGACGGACGGCGGGCGGTAGACGTGGCAGGTCAAATTCGCCGCCGCGACAAAGCGCATGAAGTGATCGCAGCGATATTTCGACCAGTTGAAGCCGTAGACGTTGCAGAAGGCCAGATGCTTGAAGCCGCGCTCGCGGAAATGCTCGACGGCCACGCGCGCGATTGCCTCGTCGTCGGTTTCCACGCAGGGTACGTCCGGCAGCAGACGGGCGGCGCTCACGTCCACCGTCGGCAATCCCAGGGCGGCGACCGGCTCCGCGATCGACGGATTCTCGATGCGGGCGATGATGCCGTCGCCGCGCCAGCGCGCCAGCCACTCAGGCGGGCTTTCGCCGCGGCTATGCTCGGCGTAATGGATCGTCCACGGGCCAAATTTGCGGATGTAGGTGCAGATGCCGTGCAACAGCCCGCGCGCATAGCGGTTGGAGGTCTCGATCGCCAGGGCCACGTTGGGGGGTTGCTTCATGACGGGAGGGTTTATGAGCGTTCGATGCAGGAATGAGGAAGGATCAAAGTTATCGTGGCAGCGGGCCGGCAAACCGAATACACCATCCTCAGAACTGTAGCGCATCCTAATCCTGCCGGCAACGCCGGACTTCGAGGGAGACCCACGCCATGAGCAAAGACGGCGCCGTCATAACTCCGCCCGCCCCGTCCGCGGAAAAGCACCACGGCAACGAACGCAAGGAAGATTGGGGCGAGCGCTACCTCGTCAACGAGATGCTCGTCGATCCCAAGCTGGCCCGGCCGCGGCAGAAGTTCGAAGCCATATCGCGCGCCGTCCGCGACCTCCTGGCCCATCGCTGGGTCCACACGCGCGACAACCGCGAGAAGGAGAACCCCAAGCGGATTTATTACCTATCGATGGAGTTCTTGATTGGCCGCACGCTGCTCAACAACGTCACCAACCTGATGGCCGATGCGACGGTGCAGCAAATGCTCCGCGGCCAGGGGCTGGACCCTCACCATCTCGCGGAACTGGAGCCGGACGCCGGTCTCGGCAACGGCGGCCTCGGCCGTCTCGCCGCCTGCTTCATCGAGTCGATGGCCACCATGCAATTCTCGGCCATGGGCTACGGTCTGCGTTACGAATACGGCATCTTCAAGCAGACCATCGCCAACGGCTATCAGGTCGAGCAACCGGACAACTGGCTGCGCCGCCCCGATCCGTGGGAAGTCATTCGCCCCGGCAAGACCATCCGCGTGCCGATCAACGCCACGGTCGAACTGCAGGGCGGCCGCATGCGCCTCATTCCCAACAAGCCGAGCTACCTGCTTGGCATCGCTTACGATCGGCCCGTCGTCGGCTACGGCGGCCACTGCGTCAACACGCTGCGCCTCTGGGCCGCGACCGCCTCGGACAACTTCGACTTCGCCGACTTCTCGCAGGGCGATTTCGCCGGCGCCGTCCTCAAGAACGTGGCCGCCGAGTCGCTGACGCGCGTGCTGTATCCCGATGACTCCACGGAAGCCGGCCGTCAGCTGCGCTTCCTGCAGGAATACTTCCTCGTCTGCTGCTCGCTCAACGACATCGTCTCCCGCTTCCGGCGCAGCGGCAATCCCGACTGGCGTTCGCTGCCCGATAAGGTCGCCATCCAGCTGAACGACACGCACCCGGCCATGTCGGTCGCCGAACTGATGCGCATCCTCCTGGATCAAGCGTTTCTCGAATGGGACGACGCCTGGGATCTGACGGTGCGAACCCTGGGCTACACCAACCACACGCTGCTGCCCGAAGCGCTGGAAAAATGGCCGGTGGACCTGTTCGAGCAGCTGCTGCCGCGTCACCTGGCCATCATCTACGAAATCAATCGCCGCTTCCTCGACGACGTGGCGACGCGTTATCCCGGCGACACCGACCGTCAGGCCCGCGTGAGCATCATCGAAGAAGGGGCACGGCGCAGGGTGCGCATGGCGCATCTGGCCATCGTCGGCACCCACAGCACCAACGGCGTGGCCGCCATCCACTCGAACTTGCTCAAGGCCAACACCGTCAAGGACCTGGCGGAATTGTTCCCCGAGCGCTTCAACAATAAGACCAACGGCGTCACGCCGCGGCGCTGGCTGCTCCTGTGCAATCCGTCCGTATCCAAGCTGATTACCGACTCGATCGGCAGCGACTGGATCACCGACCTGAGCCAGCTGAAGAAGCTGGTCCCGCTAGCCGAGGACAAGAATTTCCGCAACAGCTTCCGCAAGGCGAAGCGCGAGGCCAAGACGGCCTTCGCCGACTGGCTGAAAGCCGCCCATGGCCACGCGGTCGATCCCGACTCGATCTTCGATAGCCAGATCAAGCGCATCCACGAATACAAGCGGCAGCTGCTCAACCTGCTCGGCATCGTCGTCCACTACAACCGCCTGCGGGCCAATCCGAGCCTCGACACGCCGGCCCGCACGTTCTTCTTCGGCGGCAAGGCGGCGCCGGCGTATCACCTGGCCAAGCTAATCATCAAGCTCATCAACAACGTGGCCGGCGTCATCGACGCCGACCCGACGGTGAAGGGCCGCATCAAAGTGCTGTTCCTGCCCGATTACAACGTCTCGCTCGCCGAGCGGCTGATCCCCGCCAGCGACGTATCGGAGCAAATCTCTACGGCCGGCTATGAGGCCAGCGGTACCGGCAACATGAAGTTCATGATGAACGGCGCTCTGACGGTCGGCACGCGCGACGGCGCCACCATCGAGATGGCCGAGGAAGCCGGCGAGGACAACTTCTTCATGTTCGGCCTGACCGCCGACCAGGTGATCGCCAGCAAGGGCTGGTACAACCCGCAATGGCACTACGACCACGAACCGGAAACCCGCGCCGCCCTCGACCTAATCGGCGGCGACCACTTTAGCCGCAGCGAACCGGGCATCTTCCGGCCCATCTGGGACACGCTGCTGACGCAGGGCGACCACTACATGCACCTCGCCGACCTGACCGCCTACGTGCAAACGCAGGCCAAGGTCGCCACGCTGTACGCCGACCCGGACGCCTGGGCGAAGAAGGCGATCTTGAACATTGCCCACTCGGGGAAGTTCTCCAGCGACCGGACCATCGCCGAGTACGCGGCGCATATCTGGAACGCGGAGCCGTCGCCGGTGTCGTAGGGCCGCGCGGTTGGCTTAACGAGCCGGAAGCGTGAGCGACGGATTTTTCACATCCGTCGCT
>JBBSES010000428.1:0-4485 GCA_038239465.1 Gemmatales bacterium | reverse complement strand
TGGGTTTCTGGCGCGCAGGCGCGTTCAGTCGTTGCCAAACGGCCGCCGGCAGCGCAGGATGACATTCTCGGGATGCGATTGTACAGGTATTCGCGGAATACGAGGGCCGCGCATCCGCCCTCTCCTCGTGATAAGGAAGGACGAATCCATGACGCAACTCGCGGAAGCGACCGCCCCGGCGCCCCAGGCGGCCGACACTGGTGACCTGAACGCCGCGCTGCGGCGCGTCTTGCAAGCCAGCGAAGAGCCGATGACCGTGGCCAAGGTCAAGGCCGCGCTGCCAATGGCGCTGCGTGGCGCGAACATCGAGGAAGCCCTGAAGCAACAGGTCGCCGCCGGCGCCTTCCATCAATTTCCGAAGTACCGCAGCCCGCAGGAGCGCTACTGGGATCGGCCTATGTCGGTCCACATCCGCGCCCTGGTGCGGCAGACGCTCGAAGGCACCGCCCTGGCCTGGCCCGACCTGCGCCGCAAGCTGCCGAGCTACGCCACCGAGTTGGCCGAGCCGGTCTTTCAGGAAATGATCGCCCAGCAGCAGCTGCACCGCCACCCGCGCATGGGCGGCCGAGGCAGCGACCGCTATGGCCTGGAGAAGCCCGATCCGAAGGAATACCTGCGCGGCGAGTTGGTCATCGCCTTCGGCAAGCTAGAAAAGCTCGGCTTCTCGCAGGAGCAACTCCGCAACGGTGCCCTCGAACTCCTGCACGAGGAAGAATGGGCCACCGTGCCGAGCAAGGAAGTCAACGAGACGGCACCGGAAGCCGCCTCTGAAACCCCGGCCGCCCTCGGCCAATCCGGCCTGAGCGTCGCCACTCCCTCCGAACCGGCGCTGCGCGAAACCCGCTGACCCACCGACGACGAACGGCGCGAATGGCTTCATCGCGCGCCGTTCGTCGTCTGTCCCCCTTGCCTTTTCCTTCCACCAACCACCGTCCACCACTCTCCTCATCCTGGAGGCCGATCCATGCGTTCCCTCTGTCTCATGCTGGCCGCCGTCGCGGCACTCGCGATCGCCGCCGATCCGTCGGCGCGCGGCGCCGACGAAAAGACGCCGTTCTTCAACGGCAAGGACACCGAAGGCTGGGAAGGGCTGAAAGATCACTGGGAGGTCAAGGATGGCGCCATCATCGGCACCACCTTCCCGGACGGGATCAAGTTCAACACCTTCCTGTGCAGCAAGAAGAAGTACAAGGACTTCGAGTTGAAGTTCCAAATCCGCCTCAAGGGAGGCAAGGGCAACAGCGGCGTGCAGGTGCGCAGCGAAATCCTCAACCCCAAGGAACTGTCGGTCAAGGGGCCGCAGTGCGACATCGGCGAAGGCTACTGGGGCAGCCTGTACGGCGAACACTTCGGCGGCATGATGAAGGAAGCCCCGAAGGACAAGATCAACGAGAAACTCAAGAAGGACGACTTCAACGACTACTACATCAAGGTCCTCGGCAAGCATGTCCTCATCAAGGTGAACGACGTGGTCGGCGTGGATCAGGAATTTCCGAAGATGCCGGAGGAAGGGATTATCGCCTGGCAGCTGCACGGCGGCGGGCCGATGGAAGTGACGTTTAAGAAGATCGAGTTCAAGGACTTGAGCGCGAAGAAAGAATGATGCACGATTGCCGACGACGCGCCCATTGCCACATCCTCCCTACCGCCCCTCCCCGTTTCGGGGAGGGGCGGTAGGGAGGGATTCTAGGAAGTTCACCCCTGCCCCTTCACAAGGGGGCTATGGGTTTACAGCGACTACGCCCGGAGGGATTCGAACCCCCAACCGATGGCTTCGAAGACCATTGCTCTATCCAGTTGAGCTACGGGCGCCTCTTTGTTTGGAAGGGAAATCCTATCAGACCGATGGCAGGAACTCCAGCGCTCGCGCGAAATGGCAAGCAAACATTCTCGACTTCACTTGCCGACCGCGAAGGCCGGGTTATACTATCCCCCAGCGTCACCAATCTCTGACCTTGCTGCATGGAGGCAGCCACTCATGAGCGAAACGCTTCCCTTCCTTCATCGTCTTCTCAGCCAGGGCCGACACCTACAACAGCTGCGTTGCGACCGCGAGGCGCTGAGCGTCCTGGGCCGTCTGGCGGCATTTCAGGACTTGCCGGCCGACGTCGCCGAAGAGAGCCACGTTCGCCAGGCCGAAATCGAGTTGCGGCGCCGCAAGCACCGCCGGGCGCGCCGCCACCTCGCCGCGGCGCTGGAATATAGTCCCGAGAACGCCCACTATCACTTCCTGATGGCGACGGCGTTGAACACGCGGAAGCAGGGCCGTCCGCGCCGCGCCGCCGCTCACTATTTGCAATCGTTGGCCGCCGATCCGAACCAGCCACGCTGCCTAGCGGCCTACGGCTTGCTTAGCCTCAAACAAGGGCAGGTCGTCGATGGCCTGGACCGGCTTCGTCAGGCGGCCGCCATGGCGCCGGACGATGTCGAAGTCATCGGCAAACTGGTGCGTGGCCTGCGCCTGGCCGAACGCGGCGACGAGGCTTTGACCGTGCTGCGCGCCGCCCGCTTCCGCAACCCGCGCGACGGGCGTTTGCACAAGCTGTATAATCATTTCCTGTTTGGCGGACTGCGGCGACGACAGATGGCGTCGCGGCGGCTGGCCCGCAATCCCGACGACGCCCCGATGCTGCTGGCGTTTGGCCGCACGACGACGGCGACGGTCGCGCCTTCCTCCGAGGGCAAGATCCTGCGCCTGGATGGGGCGACGACCGTGTCCGGGCCACACACGCCGCGCCGCCCGGCGCGGAACGCCGACTGGAAACATGGTTGATCGACTGGCGACGATGTGGTTTCGCTGGCTGGGCGGCGCGCCTTGCTTCCGCGTTTACGGCAAGACGCGCCGCGAAACCTCCTGGCGCGTGGTGGAAGTCTTCGCCACGCACCGACGCGACGCCGATAGTCGCTGGATTCGCCCCTTCTGGCGCGGCACCTGCATTACCTGGAGTTCGCGCGTCGTGGCCGTCGGCTGGGACTTCGCCGCTCAGGTGCTGGAAGAACAAGCGACCGATCCGGCGTCGCGCGAACGGCCGGTCGAGGTGGCAGGCGGCCGTATCGGCGAGTGGCGCCGGCGAACCGCCGCTGGGGCGTCGAGCCAGGCGAGTGCCTCGGAAGTGCTGGCTCATGAGATTGGCCATACCGGACAGGTACGCCGGCTGGGAGTCGCCTACTGGCCCATCGGCGGCACCTTGACGCTCTTCCGCGAAGGGCCGCACTGGTGGAATGGGTTCGAGAATCAGGCCAGCGAAGAGGGGCAATTCGGCGGGATTGTCAACGGTTCGGTCTGTCCGCGCTTACTGGACCGGCTGGGTAAATGAGCGAGCGGCGGGGTTTATCCCTGTCGTGAGCACGGCGGGAATAAACCCCGCCGCTCGTTCCCGATCACTCGCTGCCCCCCACCGGCGCGAACACCTCATCGACCGGATGGCCTTCCTTCACGTTCTTGTTGCGCTTCAATAACGCATCGATCTCCTCGCGGTGCAATTCTTCCCGTTGCAGCAACGCCTCGGCCAAGGCGTCGAGATCGGCGCGGTTCTTTTCGAGCAATTCGTAGGAGCGCTGGTCGGCCTCGCGCAGAATCTTTTGCACTTCCTCGTCGATCATCTGCGCGGTGCCTTCGCTGAAGTCGCGTGCTTCCTGCAATTCCTTGCCGAGGAAGACGTGTTCCTCGCCGACGCGGAAAGACATGGGGCCGAGGCGTTCGCTCATGCCCCAGTGCGTGACCATGTAGCGGGCCAGCTTGGTGGCCTGCTTGAGGTCGTTTTCGTGGCCGGCGTAGGCCTGGCCATAGATGAGGCGATCCGCCGCCCGGCCGCCCATGTTCATCATCAGCCGGGCCTTGAAGTAGTCGTGGCCGTGATCGTAGCGCTCTTCCTCGGGCAGCGACCAGGTGACACCGAGCGCCTGGCCACGCGGGATGATCGACACCTTCAACGGCCGGTCAGAACCCGGCTCCAGCCAGGCGACCAGGGTATGGCCCGCTTCGTGATACGCGGTATGACGTCGCTCGTCGGCGTTCAGCACTTCTTCGCGCTTGGGGCCGATCAGGACGCGGTCGGCGGCGCGCTCGAAGTCCTCGCGCTCCAGCTTGTTCTTGCCCTCGGTGGTGGCCAATAGTGCCGCTTCGTTGGCGAGGTTGCGCAGGTCGGCGCCCGTCATGCCGACCATCTTGCGGGCGATCATTTCGAGGTTCACGTCGTCGCCCAACGGCTTGTTACGCGTGTGGACCTTGAGGATTTCGAGACGTCCCTGCCAGGTTGGCCGGTCGATGGTGACGTGGCGATCGAAACGGCCGGGACGCAACAGCGCCGGATCGAGCACGTCGGGCCGGTTGGTCGCGGCCAGGACGATGCACATCTCGTTCGGCTGGAAACCGTCCATCTCGCCGAGGATCTGGTTAAGCGTCTGCTCGCGTTCGTCGGAACCGCCGCCGACGCCGGCGCCGCGCATGCGGCCCACGGCATCGATCTCGTCGATAAAGATAAG
>JBBSES010000427.1:0-4487 GCA_038239465.1 Gemmatales bacterium | reverse complement strand
CCACTACGACTTCCGAACGCCGGCGCGGACCAACTTCGCGCAGCTGATTCGCTATCAGCACTGCGAAAACGTCTTCATCACGGGGCCGCAAGGACATTCCGACGGCAAGGCGCCAATCGCACCGCCGACGCCCGCGCCTCCACTGCCGCCGGCCATCGTCGCGCCGCCGGTCGCCGGTGAAGCGAAGCTCGAAACAACGCCCGACAAGTAGAGCGATCACTGACGAAAGGACGCGATCCATGACAAGCCGCCAACGGCGCCGCGCCTGTGCCCTGCTGATCGCCGCCGTCGCCGGCTGCGCGCCGCAGCGATGGTCCGGGCCGGTCTATAGCTTGAACGATCCCAAGGCGCCGCCGAGAACCTCGACCTGGCTGTTGCCCAACATCATCAACGTCGATCGCTGCGCGACGGTGCCCCCCGGCGCGGTGCCGCAGCCCAATGGCACCTTCGCCCGCGGCTGGCAGCACGCCATGGCCGCCGCGGCCGCAGAGGACGATTTCGTCGTCTACCTGCACGAGTGGACGCAGGGCGGCGAAAACCTCGGGCCTTACGGCAAATATCACGTCGCCGAGATCGGCAAGCGCCTGCCCGACGTGCCCTTCGCCGTCGTCGTTCAACCTGGCCCCAACGACGCCTTGAACATGATGCGCCGCCAGCTGATCGTTCAATATCTCAGCGACCACGGCATCGCCGACGCCGAGCAGCGCGTGGTGCTGGCCCTGCCCCGGGCGGAGGGGTTGCTCGGCATCGAGGCGGTGACGATCTTCCAACAGCAGCGCGGCACGTTCGGTTCGCAAACCGGCTCCGGCGGCGTCAATGGCGGCGGCGGCAATTTCGGCGGCGGCATCGGCACGCCCTTCCTCGGCACCGGCGGCGGCTACCCCGGCGGGCTGGGCGGCGGGATTGGCACGACGTTCTATTGATTGGTTTTGTTTACGTTTCGCGCCCGAGCGCCCGAGGACTTCCCCATGTCATCGCGCCACCTGGCTTTTCTGTTGCTCCTTTTGCCCCATGTCGGCTGCACTCTCCTGCAACCCCAGCCGCCAGCGCCGCCCCCCGAGGCCAAGGGCGAAAAAGAATTGCCCCCCGAGCAAGCCGCCCAGCTGCACCTGGAAACCGCGCGCGAGCTGGAGAAAGTCGGCCGCGAACCGGAGGCCATCGCGCAATACGAACTGGCCCGACAGAGCGACGCCCGACTGACGCAGGTATCGCGCCGCCTCGCCGTCCTCTACGACCGGCAATGCGAGACCACCAAGGCGCTGGCGGAATACCGTCTCGCCCTGCACTTGACGCCGAAAGACGCCGACCTGCTCAACGACCTGGGCTATTGCCACTACTCGCGCGGAGACATGGCGGCAGCCGAGAAAACCCTGCGCGAAGCATTGGCCATCGACGGCAAACACGCCCGCGCCTGGACCAACCTCGGCCTCGCCCTGGGCCGTCAGGAGCGCTACGCCGAGAGTTTCGAGGCGTTCAGCCATGCGGTCACGCCGGCCGAGGCGCACGCCAACGTCGGCGTCCTCATGGCCCAGCAAGGCAAGACCGACGAGGCTCGGCAACGCTTGCGGCAAGCGCTCGAACTGGCCCCCGAGATGCGCACCGCGCAGGCCGTGCTGTCGCGGCTGCAAAGCGATGCCCCTTTGGTTAGCGACGCATCGCAGAAGCGTTGATCACCCCCCTTTTCGCGAAAAAATTCCGACGAACCGCTTGACACCCACTTCACCACCCCCTAAGACTGAGACTCAGTCTTAATAAGCGGGCCTGCTCACCTACGTCGTACTCGGGAAAGCGCCTGCTAACCGTCTTTTTCGCACTCCGGTGCGGAAGGAGTTCGCGGATGTTGGTCAAGCAACGCACCCCGAAGCGCAAGGGACAAGCCCTGGTCGAGTACGCCGTGCTGACGTGCGGCATCCTGCTGATGTCGCTGGTGGCGGTATCGCTGATTGGCCACAAGACAGCGGAACTGCTGGGCACCGTGGCCGTCTTCCTCCCCGGCGCCGAGGCTGCTGAAAACGGCCCCATCACGGCAGGCGCCTTGGTCGAGACGACCAAGAACGGCAGTGGAGCGATTGTCGTCGATGTCGATAAGGTGACGGCCGGCGGCGAACGTCTGGGCAAGAATCTGGGGGTCGATCTCGAAAAGGTCATCCTCGAGCCGTAACGCCGGTAGTGGCCGAGGAAATGCCTAGCGAGCGTTGAGGCGTAAATCCGACGCCGAACCGCTTTCTACGTCGGCGCTCTACGCCTCGACGCTCGCCAGGTGAATTTTCCTGGACGGCAAGAACCGCTCCGGTTATACTTCGCAATACCCGATTTGCAGCGACCCGGCCCCGGAGCTAGTCTATGCGGCGCCTCGACGCGATACCTCCGGTGAAACGACGGCCCGGCAACGTGCTGCTGGAGTTCGCCGTCGTCGCTTTGGTGCTATACCTCCTCCTGGCCGGTACTTTCGAGTTCGGGCGGGCGATTTACTGCGCGCAGGTGTTGCAGCACTCGGCGGATTTGTGCGCGCGGGAGATATCGCGGACGCCGTTGCCGGCAACCGACTCGTTTCTCGACGCTTTGCAAGATCCGCTTGTCATCAAGAACGTCTTCGATCCGAGCGGCCTCGTCGTGGATATTGACGGTAAAGATGCAAACGGTATAGATGATGCCTTTCGCGCGCTTCCCATCGTCAATCAGCAACTTCGCACCGTGATGATTCAAAGTTACATAGGTGGCAAACAGTATTTGCGTTTTCCAGGCGCGATCGTCACGGGCACGCCAGGCAAATATCCGTTTATGAATTCGCCGTATAGCGTGCTTATACCGCTGGTCAAGTACGATACGGCCACGGGCGCTGAAACTTTCGATAAATGGGTGCCCGTTGTCGAAGGGATTACCGCCAATAACGACCCGAATCCATTTTCGATCACCGGAATAAATCGCGGCATCGTCGCCTTGCGGATCAATTACCCCTATCAAGCGGCCACGCTTACAAACTATATACCCCGCGATCCTAACGTTGCTGGCAGCGTTACCATACCGATCACTCCAGGTAACGCCGACGCTGCTCCCGCGAATTACCCAACATCGGACCCCAAGGGGGTTGATGTCACTCTTGTTGAAGTCGATCCCGAGGCGCCGGGTGGAAAACTCATCAATGGTTCCGCCGTAACCTCCGGCAAGGCCGGCCTCGGCAAGCAATACGCCCTCGGCCAAGAAGTCCGCCCCTATCGCAAAGTAATCTCCACGCAAGCCATATACCGCCGCGAAGTCTTCAACTAAATCATCGCCCTCTTCCGCTGGAACGACCGCCATGAAATCCGCAGCCGGCAATCGTCGTAGCTTCCTGGCGCGCAGCTTCCCCATGATCGCCCTGCTCGCCATCGGCGTCATGGGCACGTTCGGCGCCCTCGTGGCGCTCGGCGCCATCGAACTGCCCTGGATGAAGAAGCCGGTGCCCATCAACCGCGCCGGCCAGGTGGCGGTGCCGGTCAGCAGCGGCGTCATACCGGCCTATACGCAGATCGTTCGCGAGCATTTCTTCGACCTGCAGAAGCAAGAACCCACGGTCGTCTGGCTGCGGCAAGAGCAACTCAAGCCGGAGATGCTGGTCGATATAAGCAAGATCGTCGGCCGGGTGCTGCGGAAGGAAAAGGGCAAGGGCTACGCCTTCACCGAGAACGATTTCCTGCCCGAGAAGACGCGGCCCGGCCTTGTCGCGGGCATTCCGCCGGGCATGCGTGCCCTGGCCATCGACGCCGACAAGGTGCGCGGCATCCACGCCCTCCGCGCCGGCGATCACTTCGACCTGCTTGCCACCGCCACCGTGGACGACGGCAAGGCGCTAAGCAAGGCCATCGTGGTTGGCGGCGGCGCTGGCGGCAAGCGCGCCGTCGTCCGGCCGCTGGTGCAAAACGGCGTCGTCGTCCTGGCCGCCGCCCTTTGGAAGCCGCCGACCGACGACAAGGACAAGAAGGGCGCCGCTCGGGGCAAAGAGCCGTCGCCCGAGATCGTCATCGCCGCCAAGCCGGACGAGGTGGTGGCCTTGTCGCAGGCATTGGCCATGAAGGACGACCTGATCGCCATCGCTCGGTCCGGCCGTCCCGACGATCCCGGTGATAGCAGCATTACACCGGGGTCGCCGCCGCCGCCGCCAAAGAAGGCGATGGAAGCGATCCTCGGCGGGCAACGAAAAACGCTCGTCTTTCCCAATCCGCTCGACGGGCCGCTGACGCTGCAAGGTCCGCGCGGCGAGGAGCCGCCGAGCGATCCGCCGATTGGCTTGAAGGGATCGGAAGCGAAGTAAAGATGCTGGGCGAGCGGGGGGCGTAAGCCCCCCGGGGATTTCTTTACGCGAAATCTTGATTTCTTACGCGAAACCACGGGGGGCTAACGCCAATACCGTTTAACGAAGCTCGATGTTCAGTACGATGTACAGTATTTTTCAGGCGATTTTTCAATGTACAAACAAGTGAACTGCGTCCTTCGTTAAACGGTATTGG
>JBBSES010000426.1:0-4501 GCA_038239465.1 Gemmatales bacterium | reverse complement strand
GCTTTGGCATGGCGGTGCATTTCTAACCCACTGCGAGCGGGGGGGGGGTGGCGGCCCCCGGGGGGCGGTGGTGTGGCCCCCGCGGGGGGGCCAGCGGCCCCCCGCCCCGGTCCGCCAGGCGCGCTGGTTAGGGGGGTGGGGGTTCAATTACCACCCCCGGGGGGGGGGGGGCCCGACCCCCCCCGGTGGCCCGCTTGCAGGCCCCCCGGGGGGCCCCCCCCCCCCCCCCGCTCGCCTGAACCGAGTCCACTTGAATTCGCGGATGCGATATGATGAATAGAGGTCATCGGCATCACCGCGAACGCCCCTTCGGGATCGGCCCATGCTCGCTTGCTCACGAACGCACCTTGCCGTCCTCGCCCTGCTGCTGACGGCCCCGCCCGCGCCGGCCCAGGCATCCGATAACTTGTACAAGATCACCAAGGAAGGCCGCGCCCAGCAGGCGACGCGCGACCGCAACGGCACGCCGACGCTGTATATCACGGTGCAATTCAAGATCGAGCGGGCCGCCGACGGCCAGCCGGCGCTCGACATTCCCAAGGAAGAGATCATCGTCGAGGAGGACCGCCGCCGCGTCGCTGACCTGGAGATTTATCGCCCGCGCGCCGCGGACCCGCTCACGGTGGTCCTCGCGCTCGACACTAGCGGCAGCATGGCCAAGGACCGCAAGCTCGATGAGGCCAAGGCCGCCGCCCGGCTCTTCCTCGAAACCTTGCATCCCAGCGTCAATTGCGGCTTGATCCTCTTCGACCACCGGCTGCGCGTCGCCGAGCCGCCGGCCCGCGACGGCACCGATACCGCCAGTCACCGCAAGCACCTCGCCAAGCTCATCGACGAGGCCGAACCGCTGGGCGGCACCGCCTACCTCGACGCCACGGCGAAAGCCGTCGAGATGCTCAAGGGCGTCAAGGGGCGCAAGGCGGTATTGCTGATGACCGACGGCATCGACTTGAACAGCAAGGCGACGCTCCCCGAGGTCAAGCGCCTGGCGCAGGACGCGCAAGTGCCCGTTTATACGTTAGGCGTCGGCGATCCGGGCAAGGGCGAGGCAGTGACGACCGTGCTGGTGCTGGACCGCAGCGGCAGCATGGCCGCCCCCGCCGCGGCTGGCGATCGGACGCCGAAGATCGTCGCCCTGCACCGCGCCGCCGGCCAGTTCGTGACGCTGATGCGCCCCGGCGCCCGCACGACGCTCCTGCCCTTCAGTAGTACCGTGGCCACGCCGCGCAATTTCAGCGACAACAAGGCCGACTTGAAGCAAGCCATCGAACGCCTCAAGCCCGACGGCGAGACGGCGCTCTTCGACGCCATCTTCACCGCTATCGAAACCCTGGAAGCGGCCAAACCCGAGGGCAAGCGCGCCGTGGTCGCCCTGACCGATGGCATCGACAACGTCAGCCGCCGCCGAGTGGCCGAGGTGATTGACCGGGCCAAGGAAGCGAAAATCCCGCTGCACATGCTCGGCCTGGGCCGGGCCAAGGAAATTGATGCCGACGTCATGCGCCGCATGGCCCGCGACACCGGCGGCCAGTACCACCACGCCGCCAGCGAGGAGAAGTTGATCCAGATTTTCGAGGACCTATCGATCGAACTGCACGACGACGGCTTCGATCACGCCTCGCTCACCGACTTGGCCGCCGCCACCGGGGGCAAGTTCTACCACGCGCGCAACGCCAAGGATCTGCGCCTGTACTACCGCGAACTGGCTGAGGAACTGCAGACGACCTATACCGTGACGTTCCCCAGCCGCCGGCCCCAACACGACGGCACCTCGCGCGGCATCGACATCTTCGTCACCCGCGGCGGCCTGGCCGTCAGTCCGCGCGCGAGCTTCGATTACCAGGTCCACGGCGTCGTCGTGCCGAAGATGGACCAGGCCATCTATCTCGTCCTCCTCGTTCTGCTCGGTGGCTTGCTGGCGCTCCCCGCGGGCGTGCGCCGCTTGTATCGCTTCTACGGCGGAACCTAAGCCGGTGGACGGTAGACGGTGAACAGTGAACGGAAAATGCGAGCGGGCAAGCAAGGGTATTTTCCGTCCACCGCCCACCGTCCACTTATCCCGACCGTCCTCCGAGTTGCCCATGAACCAAGATCATCCCACCGACGAACAACTCGCCGCCTTCGATCGCGGGCAGCTATCCGGCTTCGATAGCGAAGTCGTGGAAAGCCACGTCGCCGAATGCACCGAATGTTGCCGACGGCTCGAATCGTTGCCCGACGGCACGCTCGCTCAGTTGGTGCGCGACGGCGCCATCGACAACAAGGAAACTCTCGCACAACCCATCGACTCGGACAGCCGAGTGCCTCGGGAGTTGCTGGAACATCCGCGCTATCGCATCACTGGCTGTCTCGGCAGGGGCGGCATGGGCGTGGTTTTTCGAGCCGAGCATCGGCTGATGGAGCGCACCGTGGCGCTCAAGGTCATCAACGAAAGGTTGGTCGCCAACGCCGGGGCCGTCGAGCGCTTTCGCCAGGAAGTGAAGGCCGCGGCGCGGCTGGCGCATCCGAACATCGTCGTCGCCCACGACGCGGAACAGGCCGGCGACATTCACTTCCTGGTCATGGAACTGGTGGACGGGGCGAGCCTCGATCAACTCGTCCGGCGGCAGGGCACGCTGCCCATCGGCCAGGCGTGCGCGACCGTTCGCCAGGCGGCGCTGGGGCTGGATCATGCCTTCGAGAAAGGCATGGTGCATCGGGATATCAAGCCGGGCAACCTGATGCTGACCTCCTCCGACGTGGTCAAAGTCCTGGATTTCGGGCTGTCACGCTTCGTCAGCGAGTTGGCTGCGACGGCGCCGCTCACTTCCTCGGGCACCGTGCTGGGAACTCCCGATTACATCGCTCCCGAGCAGGCGACCGACCCGCGCACGGCCGACACGCGCGCCGATATCTATAGCCTCGGTTGCACTCTGTATCACTTGCTCGTCGGCCATCCTCCTTTTCCCGGAGGCACCGCGCTGCAAACGTTGATCGCTCACAGGGAACGCGCGCCGCGGACTTTGATCTCGCTGCGGCCCGACGTGCCGCTGGAGTTGAGCCGGATCGTGGAACGCATGATGGCCAAGGAGCCGAGCCACCGCTACGCGACTCCCGGCCTGGTCGCGGCGGCGCTGGCCCCCTTCACGTCGCACTCCCCCTCCACGACAGTGATTCCGCCGCGACGGCGGCGGACCACCCGCCGCCTGGTGATAGCAAGTCTCTTCGGACTGGCACTCGTCGCCGCGGGCATCGCGCTGACGTTCTTGCCCAAAAGCGACCCGGCGCCGCCTCTCGCCGAGGCGCCGCCCGCCACCGAACTGACCGTACTCGCCTCTCAACCAATCCCGGCCGGCACCGCTTCTCTACCCCCGGCGACGGCATCCACAACGCTCACGATTCAAAGACCGAAGTTGCCGACCATCGTGTCGCGGCCGCCTCTGGCTTTCAAGATCGGCCTGGAACCCAAACAGCGGCGCGCGGAAATGATCGCCTGGTTCGACGAGAACAACCGCGACGGCAATAAGAGCAAGCTCGCCGCCAAGTGGGGCGGCGATCTGAGCGCCATCACCAACACCGAAGACGACCTGTACGTGGGACTTGGCCCGAAGCTCCTGAAATCGGAGCGGACCACTTACGTGGCGGTCTATGGCGACGGCTTTTATGCCTTCGAGCTAACGCCGGAAGAGGCCAAGCGAACGGGCATTCGAGACTTCGGCTCGCAGCTGGATTCGGTGAAACACGAGGAGCCGCGCCGCGTTCAGTACGAGTTGAAAACCCTGACGGTCACGAACCACCCAACGGCGGTCCATAAAACGACGCTTTATGGATTGTGCCAGTTCAAACGATTGGCCGACAAGCCCGACGACAAACTGACCATCCGCATCTATCGACGCATGGATCGCAAGGGCGAGGTCGTGTACAGCGATCTGCCGCGCGGGCTATCCCAACCAACCGGGAGACTGGCAATTTCCGCCGTTTGGGATGTCGCCGTAAAGGAGGCCGAGAAAGGGCCGATCCTTTTATTCGTCGAATTGTGCGCCTTCACGGAGCCGGGCGACTACAAGAAGTTGACGGTTATCAGTAACGCCGTCGCCGCCCTTGTGGACGTGATTCCCGCGGCCGAAAAGCCGCCGCCGTGAGGCCGAGTGCCTCACTTACGACACCTGTATTATACACTCCCGAGTCCCAAGCTCTGGCGACCAGAACACGAAAAACCGAGCGTCGTCGTGGAATGTGCCTGGCGGAGCGTCGATGCTACCAACGAAGGTCATCGGCCGCTTCCCCACCCACGGCCACTCGGGATCTTGAATCCAGTCGGGAGCTTTCCGCAAACACCGGAACCAATTAGAGGCTTGCTCTTCCAGGTATTGGCGAAGGGCTGCTCGGTCGTGAAACCGAGAAACCAACTCGGTGAAGAACTCTTCGGCCGGAATAGGCGTGTCCGGCCGTGCCCCATAGCGTGGGATGACAGCGAACAGATCTGGGATGGCCTCCTCGAATGTCATCGATTGCCGACCCT
>JBBSES010000425.1:0-4529 GCA_038239465.1 Gemmatales bacterium | reverse complement strand
GAGTTCCGGCGCATCCAGCTACGGTAGCTGGATGCGCCGGAATTCAGCGGGGCGTCCACCCTCCATTATCCACCACGAAAACGCCTCGGCCGAGAATTGCTTGTGGCCCGTTCAGCGCCGCCTTACAATCCGTTTTTCCCATCGACGATTCCACCTGGAGGGAGCCTGAGCGATGAACGAGAGCCAGGAACACCCCCGAAATTCGTCCGGCCTTTCGCGGCGCGATTTCTTGCGCGGCTCCGGCGCCGCGACCGCCGCCGCCCTCGCCGCGCCGTTGCCGCTCTTGACGGAGCGGGCCGCCGCCCAGGAAAAGGACAAAGAGGTCGTCGGCCTCGGCCCCACCGCGGTGCCGTTGCAACTGCTAGTCGATGGCCAAAAACTGGAAACCAAGATCGAGCCGCGCGTCACGCTGCTCGACGCCCTGCGCGACTATCTCGACGTGACCGGCTGCAAGCGCGTCTGCGACCGCGGCAGCTGCGGCGCCTGCACGGTGCTACTCGACGGCCAACCCGTCTATGCTTGCACCATGCTCGCCCTGGAAGCGCGCGGCAAGACGATCAAGACCGCCGCGTCGCTGAACGTCGATGGCAGACTCGACGCGGTGCCGGCGGCCTTCGTGAAATACGACGCCCAGCAGTGCGGCTTCTGCACGCCCGGCTTCGTCGTCGCCATTCGCGCCGTCCTCGACAAGAACCCCAACGCCACGCCCGCGCAAGTGGAGCATGGCTTGGCCGGCAACATCTGTCGTTGCGGCACCTACGAGCAAATGCGCGGCGCCATCGCCGCTCTGTGCAAGAAGGGAGCGTGACCCATGGCGACCACCTGGCCCAAGAAGCCTCGCCTGATCGGGACCGACATTCAGCGCATCGATGGACCGGAGAAATCGACCGGCAAGGCGAAATATAGCTTCGATATCAATCGCCCCGGCATGTTGCACGCCCTCATCGTCCGCAGTCCGTATGCCCATGCGAAGGTCGTGTCGATCGACATCGGCGCGGCCGAGAAACTGCCCGGCGTCAAGGCGTTCCACGAGATCGCCGGCGCCGGCAAGGAACTGTTCTACGCCGGCGACGAGGTGATCGCCGTCGCCGCCGACACCGAGGAACATGCCCGCGACGCCGCCCGCGCCATCAAGGTCAAGTACGACGTGCTCGACTTCTTCGTCAAGGAAGAAGACGCCCTGAAGGAAAAGAAGAAGACCGTCGGCGGCGGCGGGGCGACGAACGTGACGCTCGGCGCCGAGGCGACCAAGGGCGACGTGGCACAAGGGTTCAAGGAAGCCGACGCCATCGTCGAGGCGAGCTACGGCGTGCCGGTCATCTGCCATCAGTGCCTGGAATCGCACGGCCTGGTCGCCGAGTGGAACGCCGACAACACGGGGCTGACGGTCTGGGCCTCCACGCAGGCCGTCACCGGGACAGCCAATGCTCTGGCCCAGTATTTCAAGCTGCCGCCGACCGCGGTGCAGTGCGTCACGCGCTACATGGGCGGTGGCTTCGGCAGCAAGTTCGGGCCGGACATCCAGGGCATCGTCGCCGCCGAACTGGCGAAAAAGGCGGGCGCCCCGGTCAAGCTGATGCTCGACCGCGCCGAGGAAATCACCGTCGGTGGCAATCGGCCCTCGGCTTTTGGCAAGATCAAGATCGCCGGCAAGAAGGACGGCACGATTACCGCCTATGAAGTCGATTGCCACGGCTCCCCCGGCGAGAAGGGCGGCGCCACCGTCAACCTTGGACTTCTACCCTACGTCTATCTCGACAGCATTCCGAACTGGAAGCGCAGGCATACGGTAGTGCGGCTGAACACCGGCGCGGCGCGGGCCATGCGGGCGCCGGGCCATCCGCAGAATTGCGTCCTCACCGATTGCCCGCTCGACGACCTGGCCGCCAAGCTCGGCCTCGATCCTTTCGATGTGCGCGTCAAGAATCTTCCCTCCAACGATCCCAAGGCGGCGGCGACCGATCCGACGGCCTGGCTCGGACAACGGCAAACGGTCTACCTCAAGCAGCTGGAAATCGCCGCCAAGCTTTCCGACTGGAAGAAGAAGTGGCACGCGCCGGGCAAGGGGCCGAACAAGGGGCCAGTACGCCACGGCATCGGCATGGCGCTGCACACCTGGGGCGGCAACGCGGTCGGCGAGGTGGCCGGCCAGCCCGCCAACGATTGCACCGTCCTCATCGCCCGCGACGGCTCGGTGACGGCGCAGTCCTCGACGCAAGACCTCGGCACCGCGCAACGCACCGTGACCGCTCTCGTGACCGCGGAAGTGCTGGGTCTGAACGTGGCCGACGTGGTGGCCCGCATCGGCGAAAATCAGTATGGCCGATCGAGCGGCTCCGGCGGCAGCACTACTTGCCCGTCGCAGGCGCCGGCGACCCTGCGTGCCGCTCACGCCGCCCTCGAAGACCTGTTCGCCAAGATCGCGCCCAAGCTGGACGCCAAGAAGGAAGACCTGGCGGTCGAGCGCGGCAAACGCAAGGTCGCCGACAAGGAAGTCGAAGGCACCTGGATCGTGAATAAGGCAAA
This sequence comes from Gemmatales bacterium, assembly GCA_038239465.1. Lineage (GTDB taxonomy): Bacteria > Planctomycetota > Planctomycetia > Gemmatales > Gemmataceae > JBBSES01. The sequence continues at coordinate 2,003 of JBBSES010000425.1, read as the reverse complement.
CGCCAAGTTTTGGCCCTGGAAAGAAGCGTGTGCCCGCCTCGGCATGGATGAAGCCAAGGGCGTCGGCGCCTGGAGCAACAACCTCGCCAACGAGAAGGACGCCGACGACAAGCTCGTCAACCCCGGCATCTCGAACGTGCAAGTCGGCGGCGTGCAAATCGCCGAGGTCTGGGTCGATACCGAAACCGGAGTCGTCCGCTGCACGCATGTCGTCGCCGTGCAGGATTGCGGCCTCATCATCAACAAGCTAGCCTGCGAATCGCAAGTCGCGGGCGGCGTCGTCATGGGCGTCAACTACGCCCTCTTCGAAGATCGCATCATGGACCGGCACACCGGCCGGCAGGTCAACGCCGACATGGAGTTCTACAAGCTTGGCGGCATCCAGGACATGCCGCGCGTCACCGTGCATATGATGGACATGCCCGAGCGCGGCGTCATCGGCATCGGCGAACCGCCTACCATTTCGACGTGCGCCGCCGTGGGCAACGCCGTCTTCAACGCCCTCGGCATCCGCGTGCCCAACGCCCCGTACAGCCCCGACGCGGTACTGGCCGCGCTGGCCCCGAAGGGAGCCAACCGATGAAGAACTTCACCTACTACCGGCCGTCCACGACGAAGGAAGCGGTCGGCTTGCTCGGCGCCAAGTATGGCCCCGTCGAAATGCTCGGCGGCGGCACGGACCTGCTCGACTTGCAGAAAGAGTACATCGCCACTCCCGACAAGGTCGTCAGCTTGACCGGCATCAAAGAATTGGCCGGCATCGAAATGGTCAAGGGCGCCGCCCCGCCGACGCTGCGCATCGGCGCCGGCACCACGCTCGGCGCCATCGCCGCGAACGAAGACGTCCGCTCGCTCTTTCGCGCCGTGACCCAGGCGGCGATCCAGGTCGGCGGCCCGCAGATCCGCAACATGGGCACGCTCGGCGGCAACCTGTGCCAGCGCAATCGCTGCTGGTATTTCCGCGACGAACACGTCAACTGCCTGCTCAAGGGCGGCAGCAAATGCTTCGCGCTCGACGGCGAGAATCGCTATCACGCCGTCTTCACGCAGGGGCACAAGTGCGTCATCGTCCACCCGTCGACACTGGCGCCGGCGCTCATCGCGTTGAATGCTTCCGTTGAGATTGAAGGGCCGAAGGGCACTCGAACCCTGGAGGTCGCCAAGCTCTTCCAGGCGCCGTCGGAAGCGGGGCAACGTGAACATGTGCTGGCGGCGAACGAAGTCATCACTTCGCTCACGCTGCGGGCCACGTCGGGCGTCGTGCTGGAAAGCGCCAGCTACGAGGTGCGGCAGAAGCAATCGTACGATTGGCCGTTGGCCCAGGCCGCCGTCGCGCTGCGCAACAAGCAGGCGCGAATCGTCCTCGGCGCCGTGGCGCCGACGCCGTTGGTGTCGGAAGCGGCCGCCGATGTCGTCAACGGCAAGGAGATCACCGAAGAACTGGCCGCGGAAGCCGGCAAGGCGGCGGCCAAGGAAGCCAAGCCGCTCAGCCAAAACGCCTACAAAGTCCAACTCATCGAAGTGGCGGTCAAGCGCGCTCTGCTGCTGGCGGCGGGCAAGGCCCCCTACTGGGAGGAGTGACATGAGCGAGGAAAAGCCGTACGCGCCGCGCTGCGTCCACCTGCACTGCAAGTCGATGATGGTCTACGGCGAGGCGTTCGAGAGCGACCCGGACTTTCAAGCGGGCATGACCGATTTCTGGTGCCAGCGCACGCAGAAGGGGCGCGGGCCGGACAGCGGCGACGTCGATTTGCCGTGTTGCTCGGACCCGGAACGCGGTTGTTTTCAGGAGTTTTAAGCGCCGTTTAGCGACGCTGCTCTGTGAGCAACCTGGCGAGCGGGGGGCGTTAGCCCGGGCGTTAGCCCCCCGTGGATTCCACGGGGGGCTAACGCCAATACCGTTTAACGAAGGACGATGTTCACTTGTTTGTACATTGAAAAATCGCCTGAAAAATACTGTACATCGTACTGAACATCGAGCTTCGTTAAACGGTATTGGGGCT
>JBBSES010000424.1:0-4534 GCA_038239465.1 Gemmatales bacterium | reverse complement strand
CCATTTTGCCAGGCGGTCGTCACCGTCCAGTCGCTGTAGCGCTCCGTCTTGACGCCGGGCGAACCCAGTCCCGTGAGGCCGACCTTGAGGTCTTCGGCGTAGTTGAATTCGTAAGCGGTCTGCTGGCCGTCCGCTCCGGTGATAAAGTGTACGTTGGTCGGGTAGCTGAGGCCGAGGCCGTCAGCGTAGGCCTTCACCGCGAACGGATCGGGATAGAGGGTGTAGTTGCTGCTGGCCGCCCCGGTCTGCGTCGAGAAGATCAGCGACGACCACCAATCGTTGGTGTCGACCGGCCCGGTGAAGTCGGCGGTGACGTTGGGCGTCGAGGGCGTGGCGTGGCCGGCGGAGTCGTACCGCGACGGTCCCACCCGGCCGGCCGGCAGCACGGTCGTGATCGATGCCTGGCCGACCGTGACCAGGGGCGGCAGGGTATCGCCCTGCAGCGCCGGCACGATGCTCATGAGCGTGCGCGTTTCCAGTTCCTCCACGCTCGGCAGGCAGCGCGACGGCCGGCGCTTGCTCGCGGGCTGGGTAAAGAGTTGACGAAGGGCGCGCGCGAAGCCGCCTTCCCACGATAGATACGACATGTGCGAAGACCTCTCTCGGACAACGTGGGGACGTTGGCGATGGGGATGATGCTCTGGACGGGAAGGCCGCCGAGAAGCGACGGCTCCTATACCGGGATGAGAGGGGCATTTCAGGGCGGACGCGGCGCGTGCTAGTGGCAAATGCGAGCTGTATTCTCCCCTCCCCTTTAGGGGAGGGGTTGAGCAGCCTACAACCCCACCCCCCACCCCTCCCCTAAAGGGGAGGGGAGAATACGAGTCGGAGTATCCGCGCAGTCGGCACCAACCGAGAGCCTCACGCCGTCAAATCGCCCGCCTCCTCGCGCAGCCGGCGCAGCACGCGCCACTTGGCGATGCGCACCGCGTTGGCCGACATGCCCAGTTCCTGGCCGACGTCGCCGGCCGATTGCTCGTCCACGGTCACGCGGTAAAACGCTTTCCAGGTGCGCTCCTCGAACTCCTCGCGGATCACGTCCATGACGCGGCGATACAGACCGGCGACCGCCTCGGCGTCTTCCGGCGGATCGGCCACCGCCTCGGCCATCGGCACGTCTTGAAACAGGGCGTAGGCGTCGGAGCCGCCCACGGCATCGGGCCGTCCGCCGCGCTGTCGCCCATATTCCAGCAGCTTGTTGCGCGTGATGCCGCGCAGCCAGCCGCGGAAGGTGTCGCACGACCGCTCCTTGCGAAAGCGGTCGATGCCGCGCGAAACCGCGATGAAGACGTCCTGGCGCACGTCGTCCACGTCGGCCGGCTGCAATCCCCAGCGGCCGCACCAGTGGCACACCAGCGGCGTATACAGGCCGACGAGGCGCTGCCAGGCGCGCTCGTCCCCCGTGCAGACGCGCTGCAACAGCGTGAGCGAAGTAGCGCTTTCGACAGCCACGTGGCAACCCTCCCGTCAAAGCGACAAAGGCGCTCGCCCGCGACGCCTATCGCCGCGGACGCTCGCCACTCGATTTTGGAATGCCGTTGCCTCAACTATACGTCAACTACGAAATCGCCGCGCCGGCGGTTCGCGGCCTTCCCCCTTGCTCAGCTCGATACGATTACTAACATGTCGGACCATTGCTGCGCCACTAATGTCGAGATGTCGGCCCTGGCGCTGGGCACGCTGCCCGGCGCCGAGGCCGAGCGCCTGCTCGCGCACCTGGAATGGTGCGCGTCCTGTCAGGAGAGGGCGGCGCTGCACGACCGGCAATCCGACGGCGTCGTCCAGGCACTGCGCGGCCCGGCGCCGACCCATTACGGCGACTACGAAATCCTCGCCGAACTGGCGGTTGGCGGCATGGGGCAGGTCTTCAAGGCACGGCACCAACGCATGGGCCGCGTCGTCGCCTTGAAGCTGCTCGGCAACGCCATCGCGTCCTTGCCGCAGGCGCGCGAGCGCTTCGCGCGCGAGGCGCAGCTAGCCGCCCGGCTGCGGCATCCGAATACCGTCCTGGCCCTGGATGCCGGGGAGCAGGCCGGGACGCTCTTCCTCGTCACCGAATTGATCGACGGCATCGACCTGAACGCCCTGGTTCGCCAGCGCGGGCCGCTGCCGATCCGGCAAGCCGTCGATGCCGTCGTGCAGGCGGCAACGGGACTGGAGTACATTCATCAACAAGGCCTCGTCCACCGCGACGTGAAGCCGGCCAATTTGATGCTCGACGCGGGCGGCACCGTGAAAGTCCTCGACCTGGGGCTGGCGCGCATCGCGGACGACCACCCCGATGACCCCCTCACCGGCACGCGCATGCTGTTGGGCACGCGCGATTACCTGGCGCCAGAGCAGGCGCGTGACGCCCGCACGGCCGACCAACGCGCCGACATCTATGGCCTCGGCTGCACGCTCTATTTCCTGCTGACGGGCGCGCCGCCCTATCCCGCGGCCGACGACGTGGCCGGCCTGCTCGCCCATCAGCTGGCGCCGATTCCCCGTCTTCGGGCGACCCGGCCGGAGGTCTCCGCGCAGGTGGAAGCCGTCTGCCGGCGCATGATGGCCAAGGACCCGGCCGCCCGGCCCGCCGACATGGCGCAAGTCATCCGGCACCTGCGCCGCGCCGCGCGAGCCTCCCGCAGTCCGCGCCGTCTCCTCGGACTGGCCGCCGCGGGCGTCGCCGGCCTGGTGCTGGCGTCCCTGGTGATTCCGGCGGTCGGCACGCTCGCCGGCTGGGTGAAGAATGCCCCTCGGTCGCCCTCGAACCGGCCGGGCGGGTCCGGTCCCCTGGTTTCCGGCCCGTCGGAACAAATGCGCGCCGTCAGCTGGCGCCTCCGGCAACTGAACCCCGGCTTCGACGGCGACATCCCCTTCGAGGTGGAAGGCGACATGGTACGCAAAGTGACCGTGCGCGCCGACCGCCTCATCGACCTGTCGCCCTTGCGCGTCTTGACCGATTTGCGCGTCTTGAAATGCGAGGGCACCTATCCCAACCGCGCGCCGTTGAACAGCCTGCGTCCCTTGCGTGGCTTGCCCCTCGTCGAACTGTCGGTCGCCGATACCGACGTGCGCGACCTGGGACCGCTGACGGGCATGGCGCTCGAAAAACTATCGTTGCGCAATACCGAGGTGTCTAGCCTGGCGCCGCTGGCGGGAATGAAGCTGACGGAACTGGACTGCACCGGCACGCGCGTGGCCGACTTGACGCCGTTGCAGGGAATGCCGCTGTCGCGTCTGGAAGCGTACAACACGCCGGCGCGCGACCTCGGCCCGCTGGCCGGTGCTCCGTTGACGAGCCTGAACGTCGGCCGCACGCGCGTCCGCGATTTGACGCCGCTCAAGGGCGCTCCGCTCCATACTCTCCTGTGCGACCATACAGCGGTCACCGACCTGACGCCGTTGAAGGGGATGCCGCTCAAGCTGGTGCGCTGCGAGGGCAGCGGCGTGACCGACCTGACCCCCTTGCGTGGCTTGCGCCTGGAAAAGCTCTGGTGCGACGTGGATGCCACGCGCGACGGCGACGTGCTGCGCGGCTTGACCACTTTGCGCGAGATCAACGACTTGACGCCGCGCGAATTTTGGGCGGGCCAGGCGGAGCCGCGCAACCCTTGAGGTTTCGGACTGCCATTCGCCGCGAAATTGTGTTATTATCGTCGGATACCCGCGGCTTTCAGCGGTAGCGCACGGTTCCGAGAGAAGCGCACATGAAAATCAACATGCACGAGTTCAACGGCTACCTCGAAGGCCTGGGTAGCGGCGAACCCGGTGCCTTGCGCAGGGCGGTCACGGGCCTGGCGAAGTACACCGGCACCGAATGGGAAGGGACCGTCGATACCATCGACACCGCCGTCACCGCCCTGACCAACGGCTGCCTGCGTGCCAAGAACCTCGCCGATGGCCCCGGCATCCGCGCCGAGGCGGCCAAGGTGCTGGGCAACATCGGCACCCAATCGGCGGCGGCGGTTCCCGAATTGCTCCGTCTGCTCAAGGACGACTCCGATACGCAAGTCCGCACCGAGGCGGCCCGCGCTTTGGGCAAGATCGGCGAGGGGGCCGTCTCCGCCCGACAGACGCTCGCTTCCATTCTCAGCGGCAACGGCAACGAACAACTGCGCGGCGAAGCGGCCCGCGCCCTCGCGCGCGTGGACGCCGAAAACGCCGCGACCGTCACCGCCCTGAAAGCCGCGACCGACGACCGCAGCGGCCACGTCGGCGTCTGCGCCGCCGAGGCGCTCTGGAGCGTCGCCCGCAACAACCCGCAAACCGTCCCCGCTCTGGCCGCCCGCCTTACGGATCCGACTGCCCGCAGCGCCGCCGTGCAAGCGCTCTACCGCATCGGCTCCGACGCCCGCGGCGCCGTCCCGGCGCTGCTGACCGCCGCCAAGCAAAAGGATCGCTTGTTTCACGAGTCGGTGGTCATGGCGCTGCGCAAGATCGACCCGGAAGCGGCTAATAAAGTGGCGGTGCATTAGACCGCTCTCGTTTCTTTGCCATCTTGCTCTTGCGAAAACTATCCTGGCGAGCGGGGGGCGTAAGCCCCCTGAGT
>JBBSES010000423.1:0-4559 GCA_038239465.1 Gemmatales bacterium | reverse complement strand
TGGGCGACGTGATTTCGCCGCCGCTGATGGGCTACGTTGCCGGCTATTGGGGTATGAACGCGAGCTTCCGCGTCGTGTCGCTGGCGGTGCTGGTGGGCGGGTTGTTTTGGCTGTGGGGCAGCTTTTATCTGGAGAGGGATACGCGCCTGGCGCCGACGCGCATCGAAGCCGGCGAGCGGGGGGCGTTAGCCCCCTGAGCAATTCGGTAGGGTGCCTCAAGCGGTTACAATACATGGGCAAGGATTCGAACATATTTGGGCTCGCCGGGTCCGCTGTTTGATCCTACCGCTTTCGCCAACTACTTCCGGAGTCTCTCCCATGAAACTGGATGGCAAGTCACGCCTGATCCGCTGTCTGCCCGTCGTCGTCGGCCTGGGGGTGCTGGCCGGCATCGTCCAGCCCTCGTTTACCCAGCCCCAACCCAAGGGCGACGTGGGCAAGACCAGCTACGATCAGATCAGCCCGGTTTTGCTCGGCCAGGAAACCTTCGAAAAGATGATGGCCAGCGACAAGGCCGATAAAGACAAGGTCATGGCCCGGCAGAAAGCGCTGCTGGAAGAACGCTACGACCTGTCCGTGCAAACGGATGCCAAAGTGAAGATGTCGCGCGGCAAGCCGATCCCCATCGGCCCGACCGCCCGACTGCCCAATGGTTTGACGTTCGAGAAGCTCGCCGCGATGACGGGGGACGACATCCGCGACAAGGGACTGTTTCCCAAGGGCTATCTGCCGCTGCCGCATCCCAAACACGCCGCCGGCGGTATGCTCTTCCCCCAGAAGGAAATCAAGGAACTGCCGCGCCTGGCACGCTTCGACATCGACTTCGATCTGCCCGATCACTTTCTTCCCGAATTTCCGCCGGCGATCTTCTTGACGACGCGGCCCGATCTCGGGGACGTGTCGCAGGGCAAAGTCGTCACCACGGACAACTTCCAGGAGCTTTTCCAGGGCATTCTCAACGCGAAAGACCTGGAAGGCATGCGGCTGCTCGTGGCGCAGTTCCCGCAGCAGCAATTCAACGCGACGGCCGACCGCAAGACGGAGCGGCCCAGCCTGGGAGTCAGCTGCTTCGATTGCCACGTCAACGGCCACACGTCGGGCGCGACGCACTTGCTCGGCGATATTCGGCCGCAGGAACATCGCATCCGCATCGATACGCCCAGCTTGCGCGGTGTAAACATCCAACGGCTCTTTGGCTCCAAGCGAGCGCTGAAGACCATCGAGGATTTCACCGAATTCGAGCAGCGCGCCGCCTATTTCGATGGGGACCAGGTGACGGCGGCGCTCAAGGGCATCAATCCGCTGGAGCGCGGCAGCCAGGTGCATTTCATGGCCGAGGTGCAGAGCCTCCTGGCTTTCCCGCCAGCGCCCGCGTTGGGCCTCGACGGTAAGCTCGACCCCAAGAAGTTCAAGGCGGACTCGCCGGAAATGCTCGGTCAAAAACTATTCTTCGGCAAGGCCAAATGCGCCGATTGCCATCCCGCGCCTTACTACACCGACAACTCCATGCACGACCTCCAGGTGGAGCGCTTCTACAAGCCGCAGATGATCAACGGCTTTAAAGCCGTGGCGGATGGACCGATCAAGACATTCCCGCTACGGGGCATTAAGGAATCGCCCCCGTACCTGCACGACGGCCGGCTGTTGACGCTCGAGGACACGGTGGAATTTTTCAACCTGATCCTGGAAACGCAACTGACGGCTGATGAGAAGAAGCAACTCGTCGCGTTCATGCGGCAGCTGTAAGGCGGTAGCCGCAGGGCTGAATTCTGGCGAATCCAGCTACGGTAGCTGAATTCGCCAGAATTCAGCCCTGCGCCAAAAAGGCGAAACGCCGCCGGGGCCCATTGCCCCGTCGGCGCCGCGCTTGGTCTCGAGTCCGGCATTGTCCAGGGATTGATTGAGGCCTTACTTCTTCTCGGGCAAGATCTTCTTGAGGTCGGCGAGAACCTTTTCCGTGCCCTTGTCGTCCAGTTCGCCCTTCTTGAAGACGTAGTTCGACTCCACCTTGTGCTTGTTGTACAGCACCACGGTGACGTCGGCGTCCTTGGCGACCTTGTACTTCGGCGGGCCGCCGACGTTGTCGATCGTGAGCACGATGTTCTTAAACTTCTCCTTGTCGGCGAGTTCCTTGAGCTGCTTTTCGAGGCCTTCGGCATCGCTGCAGAAGACGACGAAGCTGCCCATCTTGCAGTCGCTGTTCTTGCCCGTGGCCTCGTCAATCTTCTTGACCAGACTGGTCAAGGGGCCGCTGACTTCGCGCGCGAAGATCATAGCGACCGGATTGGTGCCGAACCGTCAGACAAGGCAGCGCTTGGCGCCGGCGTCGTCGCCGTTGATGTTCAAGGGGCTGAACGGACCAGGGACTTTATCCCCGATCTGCGGCCCCGACTTGAGGTCGTCCGCGGCGAACGCGCTGCCGACGAGCAGCGCGATAGCCAGGGACGCCCCCGCGGTGATGCGGTGGACCATAGGGAACCTTCCTCCTCGTGGTGAGTATGGACCCGAAGACCGTCGCTATTATAAGGCGACGGGCCAGGAGCGCGTAGCGAATAGCGAAAATCGGGGAAACCCATGACGAACGGGAAGAAGCGGTGGATCCTCTGCCTGGCGGCCGTTGCCGTCGTCGGCCTCGTCGCCTGGGCCATCTTCGCCTGGAAGCCGGTCGAACCCATGCTCCACGCCGGTTTCGCCGAGGCGGATATCACGCCGGCGCTGGAGCGCGGCAAACCCGTGTACATGGCCGGCTTCGGCCACGACCGCAAGGCCGTCGCCGTCCACGACCCGCTTAAAGTCCGGGCCGTCGTGTTGAAGCACGGAGGACGCAAGATCGCCCTGGTCGGCGTCGATGTCGTCGGCCTCTTCCAGGAAACCACGGCCCGCGTCCGCGCCGGCTTCCCCGATTTCGATGCCGTCATCATCGGCGCCACCCACAACCACGAAGGGCCGGACACCATGGGCCTGTGGGGGCCGAATTGGTTTACGAACGGCGTCGATCCGGTCTACATGAAATTAGTCGAAGAGAAGATCGCCGAGGCGGTGCGCGACGCCGATAGCGCCGCCCGCCCCGTGACCGCGCGCATCGGCACGACGTCCGCCCCCGACCTGTTGCACGACAACCGCGAGCCATACGTCAAGCACGATGATTTGGTCGCGCTGCAATTCCTGGACGCGGCGACGAAACAACCCGTCGGCGTCATCGTGCAGTGGAATTGCCATCCCGAAACGCTCGACAGCAAGAACAAGGAAATCAGCGCCGATTTCGTCGGCTATACCGTGGATGAAGTGAGCAAGGCTCAGGGCTGCCCGGTCGTCTACCTGACCGGCACTGTCGGCGGGCTAATGACCTCGCTGCAATTGCCCGTGAAGAGCGAGCAAGGGGAACTGCTGGCCGACGGCACTTTCGCCAAGACGGAACGCTATGGGCGGCTCGTCGGTCAACGAGCCAACGACGCTCTCGCCCAATCGACGCCCATCGCTCTGACGCCGTTGCGGGCGCATCGTACAGATGTGTACCTGCCGCTGGAAAACGCCCTGTACAAGCTGGCCCGGCAAATGGGCGTGCTGCGCCGGCAAGCGTATGTGTGGACCGGCGATCCGTATCACGCGGAGCCAGCGACGAATGACAAGGACGCCACCTGCCTGCGCACCGAGATCGCCTGGCTTCGGTTGGGCCAGCTGGACGTGGCCTGCATTCCCGGCGAAATCTATCCCGAACTGGTCCTCGGCCGCGTGCAAGACCCGGCCGATCCCGGCGCCGATTTCCCCGACGCGCCGATCGAGCCGGCGATCTACAATCAACTGACGGGACCGCATCGCATGATCGTCGGCCTGGCCAACGACGAGATCGGTTACATCATCCCGAAACGGCAATGGGACAAGCAGCCGCCCTATCGCTACGGCCGGCAAAAGCCGCAATATGGCGAGGACAACAGCGTGGGCCCCGAGACGGCGCCCATCTTGTGCCGCGCTTTCCAGGAGATGCTGCAAAACAAGAAGTAATCGTTTGTCATCTTTAGGTTTCGCGCTCCGCGGCCGTTGACGCCGCCGCGCCGTGCCACTACAAACGAGGAATTCCCCGATTCGCGTTCGCCCGGCCCGGAGCAGACGATGCCAGACTCGACCGCCGTTCAACCCGTGGCCCGGCCCGCCAGCGACGCAGCGAACCCCCTGGAGTTAGGCCCCCTGGCCATCGTCGGCGGCTGCGGCCACGTCGGGTTGCCGCTCGGCCTCGCCTTCGCGCGCAAGGGGTATCAGGTAGACCTGGTCGATACCAGCCCCGAGCGCGTGGCGCTGGTCAATCGCGGGCAAATGCCCTTTCACGAGGACGACGCCGACGCCCTGCTCGCTGATTGCGTCGCGCGCGGCCTCATCAAAGCCACGACTGATACCGCCGTCCTCGAAGACGCCGCCGCCATCATCGTCACCATCGGCACCCCGGTGGACGAGTACCTCGACCCGTCGGTCGGCGAGTTCGACCGTTCGATGCAGCAGTTGCTCACGCTGGTAAGGCCGGGGCAATTGGTGGTCTTGCGCAGCACCGTCTTCCCCGGCATGAC
>JBBSES010000422.1:0-4581 GCA_038239465.1 Gemmatales bacterium | reverse complement strand
GCTTTCAACACGCGCACGAAAAGGGCATGGTCCACCGCGACGTGAAGCCGTCGAACCTGCTGGTGTCGCGCTCCGCCGACGCCTCCGCGTGGGGCACGACGGTCAAGATTCTGGACATGGGCGTGGCGCGACTGTTGCAGCCGCCCGACGGCCTCGACTCGGTCAGCGCCCTGACGCGCGATGGCCGCGTCGTCGGCACGCCGGACTATATGGCCCCCGAGCAAGCGGCGAATTCGTCCAAGGCCGACGTTCGCTCCGACCTGTATAGCCTCGGTTGCACGTTCTATCAGCTGCTGGCGGGCCGCGTGCCGTTTCCCGGCGGCACGCCGATGGAAAAGCTGCTGAAGCATCGCATCGAGCAACCGGCGCCGCTGGAGCAATTGCGGCCGGAGGTACCGCCGTCGGTGGCCGCCATCGTCCGCAAGCTGATGGCCAAGAAGCCTGACGAGCGATTCCAAACGCCGCTCGAATTGAGCCACGCGCTGGAACGCATGGGCGCCCTGCCGCAGGCGATTCCGCTGGCGGCGCCGGGCACGATACCGGCGCGCGCGAACGGCCCGAACACGAGTGGGCCGGTGCCGATCGCCACGCTGGTGAGCCAGGGACCTCCCGGGGCCGCCCCCGACCGCGAGCGCTTAAAACGGTGGATCCTGATCGGCACCGGCGTATCGATTATCCTCGCTGGCCTGCTTTTCTTGAGCCTCGCCTTGTTCTTTCCGGGCAACGGCCGCAAGGCGACCGGCAAGGCGAGCCTCGACACGACGGGGGAAAACCCACTGACGGTTGCCTTGCGGGATTTCGGCGTTCGCGTGGCCGATCCCCATCGCAGCCGCGAACCGATGCTGCGCCGCGACTTGCTACGCTTCCGCCAGCAGAACGCGGGGTCGCCGCAAGCGATCGAAGCGGGCAAACTGCTAACGAAACTGCCGTCGCCGCTCGACGACCTCAAAGTTGAGAAACTCGGGCCGGACGTGGTGGCGGTCCTGGGGGAACCCCGGCAGCGGCACGGAGCGCCGGTCCAGGCCGTGGCGCTGCGGCGCGACGGGGGCCTGGCCGCCAGCGGTGATAGCGACGGCGTCATCCGCCTCTGGTCCATCGACGCCGACGGCAACCTCAAGGAAGGCGCCGCGCTGAGCGGGCACGCGGGACGCATCTTTTGGCTCAGCTTCCTGCCCGACGGGGCAACGCTCGTGAGTGCCTCGGCCGACGGCACCATTCGCTTCTGGGAAGGCATGAGTGGCGCTCAGCCGCGCGAGATCGTGGCCTATCGGCTTGCCGTCGTCAACGGCGGCGGAGCCGTGGCGCTGTCCCCGGACGGGCAGACGTTGGCGGTTTCCCTGGGAACGACCGGCCCAACCGTGCCTGGCGGCTTCCAGCTGTACGATTTGAAGAACCTCACGCCAAAGATGCCGCCCCGGCTGCGCGGCCCGGCCCGGCGCGGCCACCGGGGCGGCGTACATGCCCTTGCCTTCAGCCCCGATAACAAGCTTCTGGCCACGGTCGGCGACGACAGCCAGGTCTTCCTCTGGGACGCCGTCGGCGAGGAGGCCAAGCCGACGTCCACCCTGCCGAAAGCGGCGGGCGTGAGCCATGCCGCCGCCTTCTCCCCGGACGGCAAGCAGCTGGTGGCCGGCCTGGGGCCATCCATCCTGCGTTGGAGCCTGGACGGCGCGGCACCCGCCGAACTGCCGGCTCTCAAAGTGGCTCCCGCTTTCGCTGAGGTGCGTGCCTTAGCGTTCGATGCCAAAGGGTGGCTGTTCACGGGCCATGCCGATGCCGCGCTGCGTCTCTGGGAGCCAGACGACACCGGCTTCAAAGGCCCCACGCTCTTCGGACGCGGCCACACTTATTGGGTCAATGCCCTGGCCGTCGATGCCGACAAGCCGCGCCTCCTCAGCGGCGGACAGGATACGACGGTGCGCCTCTGGAACCTGGCCGCCGCGCCGCCCGCCGAACTGTCTCCCTTGAAAGAGCCGGCCGGCATGGTATCGGCCCTCGCCTTCGCGCCCGACGGCAAGACGATCGCCGTGGCCCACGACGGCGATCCCGCCTTCCGCCTTTACGACCCCACGTTTGCCGCGCCGCCCGTCGTCCACAAGACGGGCGGCGGTTGGCTCACCGGCCTCGCCTACACGCCGGACGGCCAGCTGCTGGCGGCGGGCGGCGTCTCGGAACCGCTCTTTTACCTGTGGCCCGTCGCGGAAGGAAAGCTAGGCGCCAGCGAGAGTCTGCCCGGCCTGGGGCCACGCATGACGGCCCTGGCCATCAGCCCCGACGGCAAGACCCTGGCCGCGTCCGACCACTTGAATCAAATTCGCCTTTGCAGTCTGTCTGGACCCAAGCGCTCCTGGCGCACTCTCGGCACGCCGCGCGATCCCATCCAAACGCTGGCCTTTGGCCCGGACGGCAAGACGCTCGCCGTCGCCGGGCCGCTCGTCAACGCCGAGATGCGATCCCTCCGTTTGTGGAACCTGGAAACCGGCGCCGAAAGCAGCGCGGTCAGCGCCGGTCACGTCGCCGCCCTGGCCTTCAGTCCCGACGGCAAAACGCTCGCCTCGGTCGGAGGCGGCAATACGCCGGACCTGCGCTTGTGGGAGATACGCGGCGGCACGCTCAAGGCGCGGCCGCTCGCCGTACTCAAAGAAGGGCCAACCCTCGGCCTGACCGGCGTCGCCTTTCTCCCCGACGGCGAGAGCTTCATCGTCTGTTCGCGCGGCGGCCAGGCCAGCCTGATGGGGACGGCGGCCGGGCAGGTCCTCAAAACGTGGTCGTTCGGCAGTCCCGCGCGTGGCTGTGCCTTGGCCCCGGACGGCCGCTACCTGGCCGTTGGCCTCGGCAACGGCACCGTCTCCTTGCTCCGTCTGCCGCAAGGACGCCCGTGACGCGCGCGACTATCGGAGGAGGACATTCTCGTGAACTGCTTCCTTTCGCCTCTTCCCCGCCTATGCTAGTATCCTAATAGCCTCCGGCCGACGCCGCGGGGCAACCGACCCGAGGCTCCCATGCAATTCCAGTTTGACATGAGCCCCACCAGACCTCTTGCCACGCCCGTATCTTCCGAACCCGCCTCCGAGAGCGCGGACCTGCTCCGGCAACTCCTCGAAGTGCAACGCGAGCAACTCGCCCTGCAAAAGGCCGCCGCGGCCGCCCACGACGCCAACTCGCGCTGGCGCGCCTTCCTCGCCCGCTGGCAGCAAGACTACCCCGAGTTGCCCGACGCCTGCCGCACCGCCTTGCCCATCCTCGAACGGACCTACGGCGGACTGATCTCCGAACTCGCCGACCACCTGCGGCAAAACGGCAACGGCGCGCTCGACAACGAATTCGTCCTCGGCGAATTCCTCGACCGCTACGGCATGCGCCTGAGCCAACTCGGCACCATTCTCAGCCTGGTCGCCTTCCTCGCGGAAGCGGCCGGGCAGCCGTCGGGGGAGTCGTCTTCACCGGGGTAAGCGCAAGAGACGTCAACGCGGGGCTTGCCGGTTCGCGCCGCGCGAAACGGCAAGCCCCCCGTTTTTTCAGGCCGCGCGTCGCGCCGCTTCGGCCGCTCGCTTGCGCTGATTGCGGCTGAAATAGTGGCGAATCGGCGCATCGGTCAGAACGGCCGGCAGCCAACGCAACGCCGCCATGACGAGGCGTGCCGCCAGAGGAAAGGCGTAAAATCGACGACGCCGCGCGACGGCCCCAACGATATGACGCGCCGCGGCTTCGACGTCGAGCGTCGCTGGCTTGGGCAGGCTGAAGCGCTGCGCGAGCGGCGTGCGGATCCAGCCGGGGCAAACGGTGGTACAGTCGATTCCCAGCGGTTTGAGTTCCAGGCGCAGACTGTCCATGAGGGCGTTGACCCCGGCCTTGCTGGCGCAGTAGCCGGCGCCGTGCCAGATTCCGCGATACGACGCCAGGCTCGACACCGCCACGACATGCCCCCGGCCGCGCGCTAGCATTCCCGGCAACACGGCGGCCACGCTGTTGGCCACGCCCACGAGGTTGACGCGCACCTGCGCTTCCACGTCCTGCGCGCGAAAATCGACGGCCGGCGTCTCCCGGCCAATACCCGCGTTGGCGATCAACACGTCGATGGGGCCGAGCCGCGCTTCGAGCGTCGCCACCGCGGTTTGCAGGGCGAGGCGGTCGGTCACGTCGGCGATCGCTCCCGCGCCGCCGACCTCCGCGCGGAGGCTATCCAAAAGCGTCACTTCCAGGTCGATGGCGGCGATGATGGCCCCGCGTCGCGCCAGCTGCCGGGCCAATTCTCGACCGAGGCCGCCGCCGGCGCCGGTGATTAAGACCACGGGACCGCGCGGGGTAGACGACATGGGCGGTCCTCGGGTGGAGGGCAAGGGTTCACCTTTGGATCGGCATCGACCGGCGCGGACCTCCAAGTTGAGGAAATTTTCACTCCCGAGCCGGAAGCTCGGAAGCGAGGTTTGGCTCGCTACGCTTCCGGCTCGCTCGGCGGGCTAAGCCCGAGCAGCGTCATGACGACCCGGCGCGGCGTATCGCCCAGCTGGCAGCCGACGCGCCAGCCGGAGCCGGTGGAAATGCAGTAGCGCACGGCCAGCTGGGCGGCCGGCGCGCTGT
>JBBSES010000421.1:0-4609 GCA_038239465.1 Gemmatales bacterium | reverse complement strand
CCCGGCCTTGGGGCCGGGTACGGCATCGTTCGCCTAAACGGAGGCGTTTTCGCCTTTCCTCTAACGCTTATCCGAAGCGTCGCTAACCCGAGTCCCTCCCATGCAAACCAACGGCCATGTCGCTTCCGGCAGCATCGCCTTCCATCACGATCCGTGGGGCAAACTCGTTCTCACCGACGCGCTGGGGCGCGAGCACGTCGGCGTCGAGCCGGTGCGGGCGTTTCCGATCTCCAACCCGCGCGAGGGAGTGGCGGTCTGCGACGCGGAAGGCCGCGAGGTGCTGTGGATCGACGCCCTCGACGCGCTGCCCCCGGAACAGTTGCAGCTGCTGGAACACGAGCTGGCGCGGCGGCAGTTCCTGCCCACGATCCGGCGCATCGTCAGCGTGTCGGCCAACGGCGAACCGTCGCAATGGCACGTCGAGACCGACCGGGGATCGACCCGTTTCACGCTACAGAGTGAGGAAGATGTCCGGCCATTGGCCAACCACCGCGCCATGATCTTCGATGCCCACGGCGTCCGCTATTTGATCGCCGACGTGCGAGCGGTGGACGCCGCCAGTCGGCGCGTCCTCGAACGATATCTTTAGCCAATTGTGCCGGTGATGACGACGACATGACAGCCGCGATGGCCAAACTAACGGCGACACTCCAACCATTGCTTGACTTGGCGGTTGAGAGGATTATGCTGGCGAATGGTGAGAGGCTCCCCGCTTCACCAAAACCCGCCTTTGCTTGGATCGATCGTGACGGAAACCCCCGATGCCGGGCGGCGCGCGTTCGGCTTCCCCTTAGACGCCGTCCTTTGACGGACGGCCTTCGAGTGTGGTCCATGCCATCCCGTTTCTCCCGCGGTACGTGGCTCGTCGGCCTCTTGTTATTGGTCGGCGGCTTTTGCCTGTCCGACAATGCTCCGCAAGCCGCCGAGACCAAGGCGGCGGCCTGGCCCCTCACGCCATTGTTGCGTCCGGCCGTGCCCGCAGTCAAGGACAAGCAATGGCCGCGCAACCCGGTCGATGCCTTCGTCCTTTACAAGTTGGAGCAAGCGAATCTCGTTCCCAACCCCGCGGCCGACAAGCGGACCCTGCTGCGCCGCGTCACCTACGACCTCACCGGATTGCCGCCGACGTCGGCCGAGGTTGATGCCTTCGTCGCCGACCGTTCGGCCGACGCTTACGAAAAAGTGGTCGAACGCCTCCTCGCCTCGCCGCACTTCGGCGAGCGCTGGGCGCAGCACTGGCTCGACGTGGTCCGCTACGCCGAGACGGAAGGATTTAAACTCGATCGGATGCGCTACGAGGCGTTCCGCTACCGCGATTACGTCATCCGCGCCTTCAACGACGACATGCCCTACGACCGTTTCTTGCGCCAGCAGATCGCCGGCGATGAAGTGGAGCCGGACAACCCCGACGCCCTGATCGCCACCGGGTTGTTCCGCCTACATCCCGAGGAGTCGAACGGCTCCAACTACAAGCAGATTCGCCAGGAAATCCTCGACGACGTGACCGACGTTTTCAGCGCCACCTTTCTCGGACTGACGATGGGCTGCGCCCGCTGCCACAACCACAAGTTTGATCCGATCCCGCAGAAGGATTACTTCCGCCTGCAAGCGTTCTTCACGCCGATGGTGCAGCACGACGACTTGCCGCTGGCGCCGCAGGACGTGCGTCAGCGCTACGAGAAGGAAATGAACGCCTGGCGCGAGAAGACCCGCGACGTGCGCGTCGAGATGGATCAATTGCTCAACCCGGTGGGCCGCGAAGTGTTCAAGGAGTCGGTGGCCGTCTTCGATCTTGAAACGCAGGACGCCTTGAAACTGCCCGCCGAGAAGCGCTCTCCTTTACAGCGTCAGCTGGCGGTGTTGGCGACCAAGCAGATCGATCGCAAGTACCTCAAGATGCACCGGCGATTGACGCCGGACAAAAAGGAGCGCTTCAGCCAGCTGCAGCAGAAACTGGGCGACTACGACAGCGCCAAGCCTCGGCCATTGCCGATGGCGATGGCGGTCACGGATGTCGGTCCCGTCTCCCCCGCCACCTTTCGCCTGGCCAACGGCAACTACCTCAAGCCGTTGGAAGAGGTGCAGCCGGGCTATCCCAGCTGCCTCGGCGGCGAGACGCCCATCATTCAACCGCCGCCGGGCGACGACCATAGCACGGGCCGGCGTTCGGCGCTAGCCCGCTGGCTCAGCCGCGCCGATCATCCGTTGACGAGCCGCGTCGTCATGAATCGACTGTGGCTGCACTATTTCGGCCAGGGCATCGTCGCCACGGCCAACGATTTCGGCGTCATGGGCGACAAGCCGACGCATCCCGAATTGCTCGACTATCTCGCTACCGAGTTGCCGCGCCAGGGCTGGAAGTTGAAGTCCATGCACCGCACGATCGTGACTTCCTCCGCCTATCGGCAGTCGTCGCGCGATGCCGCCAATCCGACGGCGGCGCTCGCGGCCAAGGTCGATCCCGAGAACCATCTCCTCTGGCACGCCCGGACGAAGCGCCGCGACGCCGAGGCCATCCGCGACGCGGCCCTCGTCTTTTCGGGACGGCTCAACGAACGGATGTACGGCCTCAGCGCCCAACCCGCATTGCCCAAAGCCGCCGCCGATAGCCGTTATGCCTGGTACGCCGACGATAAGGCCGAGGATCGCGACCGGCGTTCCGTCTACATCCTCGCCAAGCGCAACTTTCAGTACCCGCTGTTCGCCGTCTTCGACGTGCCGGATCGCTTCAACAGTTGTCCAACGCGCTCGATCACGACAACGGCGCCGCAAGCGCTGGCCATGCTCAACGGCGAACTGACGATGGCGCAAGCCCGCTATGCCGCCGGACGACTCCTCGCACGCCCGAACGACGCGCCGCGCGACGTGATACGCAAGGCCTATTTCGCCGCTTATGGCCGCGGGCCGGACGCCGACGAGACACTAGCCGCCGAGCGCTTTCTGCAAAAGCAAGCCAAGCGCATCGCCACCGCTGGCATACCGAGCGCCGAAATCCTGCCGGAGCCGATGCCGCGCGTCGATGCCGCCTACGCCGCCGCCGTGGTCGATCTTTGTCATGCCCTCATGAACGCGGCCGAATTCATCACCGTGGAATGACACCCGTATGAACCGCTCTCCGCAATCGCGCCGCGAATTCCTCCTTCACGCCGGCGCCGGCTTCGGCGGCCTGGCCTTCGCCTCCTTATTGGCCGGCGCCGAGAAGCCATCGGGCAATCCGCTGGCGGCCAAGGAACCGCACCATCGGGTCCGCGCCAAAAGCGTCATCTGGTGCTTCCTCGATGGCGGTCCTAGCCATATCGACCTGTTCGACCCCAAGCCGGCGCTGCGCAAACTGGAAGGCAAGCCGTTGCCCGATTCGTTTGAAAGGCCGATGACGGCGATGGGCGTCACCGCCGCCGCCCCGCTGTTGGCGTCGCGCCGCACCTTCAAGCAGTACGGGCAATCGGGCACCTGGGTGAGCGATTGGTATCCCGAGATCGCCACCTGCGTGGACGACATGGCCGTCATCAAGAGTTGCCGGGCCGAGGGGCAAACCCACGTCGCCGGCGTCTGCCAGATGAACACCGGCAGCACGCTTCCCGGCCGGCCCTCGCTCGGCGCCTGGGCCATGTACGGCCTCGGCAACGCCTGCGACAATCTGCCCGGCTTCGTCGTCCTCGCCGACAACGCCGCCGAACCGCCCGGCGGCCCGCGCAACTGGGGCACCGGCTTCATGCCCGCCTCCTATCAAGGCACCAAGTTCGCCGACGGTCCGGTGCCTGTTCTGTACGCGCAACCCTCGCTCGGCGTCTCCGACGCGCAGCAGAAGGGCAAACTCGATTTCATCAACCAACTCAATCGCCGCTACGCCGACAAACGCCCCGGCAACGAACAGGTCGAGGCGCAAATCACCGCCTACGAGTTGGCCTATCGCCTGCAGAGCAGCGCCCCGGAAGTGGTCGATCTGACGGCCGAGAGCGCTGAGACCTTGAAGCTTTACGGCATGGATCGGCCGGAGACGGAACGCAATGGCCGCAATTGCCTGCTGGCCCGGCGCCTGGTCGAGCGCGGCGTCCGTTTCGTGCAGCTGTACATGGGATCGGGCACGCGCTGGGACGCCCACAGCGACCTGGAAACCAACCATGCCCAATACTGCCGCGAGAGTGACCGGCCCATTGCCGCTCTATTGAAAGACCTGAAACGCCGTGGCCTGCTGGACTCGACGCTGGTCGTCTGGGGCGGCGAGTTTGGCCGCACGCCAATGAGCGAGAGCGGCAACGGCCGGGACCACAACCCGTTCGGCTTCACCACCTGGATGGCCGGCGGCGGCGTCAAGGGCGGCATCAGCCACGGCGCCACCGACGAGGTGGGACTCTACGCCGTCGAGAAGCCGGCTCCCGTGCGCGACCTTCATGCCACCATCTTGCACTTGTTCGGCCTGAACCACCGCGAGTTGACGTTTTTGCACAACGGCCGTGACGAGCGGGCGACTATCGTGGGGGGGAATGTAATACGGGATATTATTGCGTGAGCCGGGCCTGTGAATGGGCGAGCGGGGGGCGTAAGCCCCCCGTGGATTTCCGCTGGAGAACCACGGGGGCTTACGCCCCCGCTCGCCAAACAAAACCTT
>JBBSES010000420.1:0-4618 GCA_038239465.1 Gemmatales bacterium | reverse complement strand
GCTAGTGCAGTGTCAAGGCTTGACTTTAGGGTCGCGGGTCTGAATTCTGGCGAATTCAGCTACGGGGGTCGTTGTCTGAGTAGCTGAATTCGCCAGAATTCAGACGAAGTGCGGGACGCCGCTACCCTAAATCGAGGCTTTGACGCTAGTAGGCATGATCCGCCTTTCGTTACGGGGAGAATAGGTTTTATCCTATGCCATCGAAGGCCGCAACGCTTCGTGTCGCGGAGGATTTTGACGCGCGGCCATCGGCAATAGTGGCGTTTTCCCCCCAAAGTTGGCACAATAGCCGAACGATGGGTCCGGTTCGGGGGATTCCGTCGGCCCGCCATCACAAGGAGAGCCATCCGTGTTATCGACCTTGCGAAACCGCGTCGTCTTTTGCTCGCTCGGCCTCGGGCTCGTCGTCGCCGCGACGTTGCCGACGCCCGCCGCCGACGCCGGGCCAACGTCCAAGGACGTGCAAGCGCTGCTCGAAAAGAACTATGCCTTCCTCAAAGAAGCCCAGCTGAAAGACGGCAGCTTCGCACCGAAGGTGGGCGGCCCCGGCGTCACGGCCCTCATCGCCGCCGGCCTGATTCGCAACGGCTATCCCGCCGACGATCCCGTCGTGGCCAAGGCTCTCGAATATCTCGCCGCCCAGGTGCAGAAGGACGGCGGCATCTACGACAAGCAGCTCGCCAACTACACCACCAGCGTCGCGCTCGTCGCCTTCAAGGAAGCCAATACCAAGGGCAAGTACGACGCCGTCATCAAGAACGCCAGCGCCTTCCTCAAGAAGCTGCAATACGACGATAGCCTCGTCGAGGAGAAGGACGTCAAGTTCGGCGGCGTCGGCTACGATACCAAGTCGCGGCCCGACCTGTCGAACACGCAGTATTTCGTCGATGCCCTGATCGCGGCCGGCATACCCAAGGACGACCCGGCCATCAAGAACGCCTTGAAGTTCGTCAGCCGCTGCCAGAACCTGCCCGGCGAAACCAACGATCAGCCCTACGCCAAGAAGACCAGCGCCGACGACAAAGGCGGCCTCGTCTACAACCCCATCCCCGGCGACAAGAACCCGAGCACCACGGCCGAGGGCGGCCTGCGTTCCTCCGGCGTGATGACCTACGCCGGCCTGAAGACGTTCCTCTACGCCGGCGTCAACAAGGACGACGCGCGCGTCAAGGGGGCCATCGACTGGATCCGCCGGCACTACAACCTCGAAGAGAACCCCGGCCAGGGCAAAGCGGGTTTGTTCTACTACTACCACACCTTCGGCAAGGCGATGGAAGCGCTCGGCGAGGAGGAGTTCGCCGACAAGGACGGCAAGAAGCATCCGTGGCGTCAAGAGTTGTTCGACACGCTGAAGAAGGCGCAAAAGGCCAATGGCAGCTGGGCCAACGATAACGACGCTTTTAAGGAAGGCACGCCGGAGTTGGCCTCGGGCTACGCGCTGCTGGCGTTGAGCTATACCAAGCCGGCGAAGAAGTAACGGGTATGATTGGCGAGCGGGGGGGCGTTAGCCCCCCGTGGATTTTCCCGAGAGAACCACGGGGGCTAACGCGCCCCGTGGATTTTCCCCAGAGAAGCACGGGAGGCTAACGCCCCCCGCTCGCCATGTTAGTCGCTCAAGAGATATTCTCCAACGTTTTATGGACGACTCCACGCGCTCGCTCATCGAAGCCATTCACCTCGGTCCCACCAAATATGTTCTGGCTCTGACCGGCGGCGGCGCCACGGCACCGGCATGGCTCCTCTCCGTGCCCGGCGGCTCGCGCAATCTCCTCGAAGTCGCGGTGCCGTATCACGAATTGGCATTGGCCGATTATTTGGGCCACATCCCCGCGCAATACTGTTCCGCCGAAACCGCCCGATGCCTGGCCGAGCGGGCGCGCGAGCGCGCCGCCTGGCTGGCGCCGCATGAGACGGTATGCGGCGTCGCTTGCACAGCCGGTCTCGTCAGCGATCGGCCCAAGCGTGGCGACCACCGCTTCTTCCTCGCCGTCGCCACCGGGTTGGCGACGCGCGTTTTCACGATGACGCTCGCCAAGGGCGCCCGCCATCGAGCGGGTGAAGAGGAAGTCGTCGCCGTGGCCCTGGTGAACGCTTTGGCCGAGGTGCAGGGAATCGCGGAGCGAATACCGTTGCCGATGCTGGCCGATGAAAAGTTGCGCGAGGAGATCGTTACCAACGGAGGTTTATTGGCGGCATTGGTGCGCGGCGAGCGGGCCGTCGTGACCGTGGAACTCGACGGGCGGCTACGGGCCGACGCGCCATTGCCGAAACTCCTCTTGCCGGGATCGTTCAATCCGCTGCACGAGGGCCATCGCCACCTCGCGGTGGTGGCGTCATCGCTCACGACACGCGAAGCCGCGTTTGAGATCAGCGTGGCCAACGCCGACAAACCGGCCCTGACGCTCGAAGAAATAGAGCATCGTCGGCGGCACTTCGCCTGGCGGGCGCCGCTGGTCCTGACCAACGCGCCGACGTTCGCCGACAAGGCCGCGCTGTTTCCGGGGGCCACGTTCGTGGTCGGCGCCGACACGGCGGCACGGATCGTCTTGCCGCGTTTTTATGGAGACGACGAAGCGCGCATGGCGGCGGCGCTGGGGCACATCCGCGCTCAGGGTTGCCGCTTCCTGGTCGCGGGCCGCGTCGAGGCGGGTGGCCGTTTCGTCGGCCGCGACGATCTGGCCTTGCCCGTGGCGTTCGCCGACCTGTTCGCGGGCATCCACGAAAGCGCGTTCCGGCGCGACGTCTCGGCGACGCAATTGCGGGCGCAAGGGATCACGGTTTAGCGACCTTTCGAAGAAGCGTTTCGGCGCGTACGCTTCTTCGAAGCGTCGCTAAACGGCGCTGGTTACGCCGCCACCAGGTTTGGAGACTCTCCCATGTCCTCTCCCTACGTCCTGGCCATCGACCAGGGAACTACCAGCAGCCGCGCCGTCGTCTACGATGCCGAGGGCCGCGCCGTCGGCGGCGGCCAACGCGAATTGCAGCAGCATTACCCGCGTCCCGGTTGGGTCGAACACGACGCCGAGGATATCTGGCAATCCGTCGCCGCCGTCGTGCCGCGCGCCCTCGCCGAGGCCGGCATCGACGCTGCCACCCTCGCCGGCATCGGCGTCACCAACCAGCGCGAGACCACGCTTCTCTGGGATCGGTCCAGTGGTCAGGTGCTGGGACGGGCCATCGTCTGGCAGGACCGGCGCACCGCCGACTTCTGCCGCGACCATGCCGCCGACGAACCCTGGCTACGCGAACGCACTGGCCTCGTCCTCGATCCTTATTTCTCCGCGACCAAGCTGCGCTGGCTGCTCGACCAGGACGCCGGACTGCGCCGCCGCGCCGAGACGGGGGAATTGGCGGCCGGCACCGTGGATAGCTTCCTGCTTTGGCGTCTGACCGGCGGCCGCGTCCACGCCACCGACGCGACCAATGCCTCGCGGACGCTGCTCTTCAACCTGCATACGGCCGCCTGGGACGACGAGCTATGCCGCTTCTTCGACGTGCCGCGTGCCCTCCTGCCCGAAGTACGCCCGAGCGCCGCCGACCACGGGACGACGCAGGGCCTCGACTTCCTGCCCGATGGCCTGCCCATCGCCGGCATGGCGGGCGATCAGCAGGCCGCCCTGTTCGGCCAGTGCGGCTTCACGGCGGGCGAGGCGAAATGCACCTACGGCACCGGCGCCTTCTTCCTGCAGCACATCGGCGACACGCCAACCCTATCCAGACATCGGCTCATCACGACACTGGCCGCCACGCTGGACGAGCGGCCGCAATACGCTCTGGAAGGCAGCGTCTTCGTCGCCGGCGCCGCCGTGCAATGGCTCCGCGACGGCATGCACATGTTCGCGCGCGCCGAGCAAGTGGAAGCGCTCGCCGCCAGTTCCGACGCCGAGCAGCCGATCTTTTTCGTCCCCGGTTTCGTGGGACTGGGAGCGCCGCACTGGATCCCCGAGGCGCGCGGCGTGATCTTCGGCCTGACGCGCGGCACGACCTCCGCCGACCTGGCGCGCGGTGCTCTGGAGGGGGTCGCTTATCAGGTGGCCGACCTGGTTGAAGCCGCCGGCCACGACGTGCCTTTCCCCCTCGCCGGCTTGCACGTGGACGGCGGCATGGCCGGCAACGCCTGGTTCCTGCAATGCCAGGCCGACATCCTCGGCTTGCCCGTCCTGCAAGCGCCGCAAAGCGAATCGACCGCTCGGGGCGCCGCCGCCCTCGCCGGTCTTCGCCTGGGCCTCTGGGACCTGCCCCGTCTTCGCCAGCTGGCGCGCGAGGCGCGGCGCTTCGAGCCGCGCCTGACCTCGGAAGCGCGAAACGCGAAGCGGGCGCTGTGGCACAAGGCGGTAAAGGCCGTCATCGGTTTCTACACGTCGGAGCCAAAACCCTGATCGTCGGCTTTCGAGGACGCGACCCCATTCGCCACGGTGCCTTTCCCTTGCCCCGCTTAAAGTATCGGCCGTTTCTACCCGAGTGATTAAGTAGGCCCGTCATCGTGAAGAACGTCCGGCGGGGGGGGGTGTTTTTAAATTTTGGGGGTGTATTTTTGTGTTCCACCCCCGGCGCGGGCGCGGCATTATACACCCCCCCTATTTTATAAACACCCGCGGGGGTGTGCAACCGTGGTCGC
>JBBSES010000419.1:0-4624 GCA_038239465.1 Gemmatales bacterium | reverse complement strand
GGCGGCGCCGCGGTTCGCATGATGCGAAGACCGCGTCTTCGAACGCACGTGCCTTTGTGTCCCAGCTTTCGTCGGCCAGCCGGGCGCGGGCCAGGCGTTGGCCGTCCGGCACGCCATCGCGCAGCCTCGCCCGCACGCGCAGCGAGAATTCCGCCGCGGAGTTGGCCAGGTCGAGACAATCGTGCCAGCCGCGCGTCGCCGGCAGGTCGCGGACGACCACGGGCTTGCCGGTGGCCAGGTATTCCTTGAGCTTCAACGGCTGCATCGCCCGCGTCACTGGGAGGTCGGCATACGGCATGACCAGAACGTCGGCGCATTGCGCGAGTCCAGGCAGTTGCTCGAATGGCAGCGCCGGCAGCAGCGCCACGCGCGCTAGCTTCGCCAATTCCGGGTCCGGCTGCTCTCGCGGCCCCACGAAAACGATGGTCCCCGCCGTCATGTCGTTCGCCAGGCGCCGAACGAGCGATACGTCCATGCGCCGATCGATGACGCCCCAAAACAGGACCAGCGGCCGCGGCAAATCGTCTAGCCGGACGCAAGGGGTCGGCGCCTGCCAGAAATCCAGGTCCACGCCATGAGTGAGCAAGAGAGACTCGCGTCCCATGCCGGACAACCGATCCTGCAACGTTTCGCTAACGGCGACGATCGAATCGGCACGGGCCACGAGATCGCGTTCCATGCGACGCAGTGCTTCGCCGTCCAGGCCGGGCCACTGGGCGAAATCATCGACGCAGTAATAGACCCACTTGGCCACGGGAAGCTTGTCCATCAGGTCGGCGACAATGGGCAACGTCGTCACGGCGACCGGCGGTTCGGGCCAGGCGTCGAGCAACGGCTTCAGCGCGCGGCACAACAGCATTCGATTGAGGGCGCGGTCCCACGGCGCGGTGAACCAGGGCCACATGAAGGGATTGACGATCCACGGCGCCGGGCTAGGAGCCTCAGCCGTCGCCGCGCTCCAGTGACGCAGTTTTTCAAGGCCGCGGCACACGGTTCCCCAATTCCAGGCAGGCTTGCGCGTGCCGATGGTGTTCACCCACGCGACGGGGTGCCAATCCAGCAGGCGGCGCGTCAGGTGCTGCGCGCTCGATGGATGGCGGCCCCAATCGTCCGCGAATACGAGCAAGGGGCTATCCCGCATGGTTACCTCCGGCTTCAAGCGCGAGCGACCGCCGATCGCGTACCGCGCGGGCGGGATTGCCGACGGCGACTACCCAATCGGCCAATGGTCGGGCGACTACGGAACCCGCGCCGACGACCGTGTTGCGGCCCACGTCGGCCAGGACCACGGCGCCGCTGCCAATCCAGCTGCCCGCGCCGATGCACACTTGCCGATAGGCGACGGGCTGATCGCGGATGGCTTCGGTCGTTTCGGCGAAACCGTGCGTCCGCGCGCCGCTGGGCACGTGGACCCCGGCCGCCAACAGCGCGTCGCGCTCGACGTGGACCAA
Organism: Gemmatales bacterium; assembly: GCA_038239465.1. Lineage (GTDB taxonomy): Bacteria > Planctomycetota > Planctomycetia > Gemmatales > Gemmataceae > JBBSES01. The sequence goes on along the minus strand of JBBSES010000419.1, from coordinate 3,173 downwards.
TCCCAACTGACAGCGTGGGCCAATATAGACGTTCGCTTCCAGACGGGCACCTGCCTTGGTGAAGCAAGCTCCCCATTCCACGGTGACACTGGGGTGACACTCGCGCAGCGCCCAACGGAAAAAGGCGCGGCGTACATATTGGCCGAGCAAGCCGGGAACGAGCGCCAGCATTTGACTGGAACTCTCCAGGGCGCGATCGCGGCCGAACAGCGCCGCGCGCAGCCAAAAGCTGAACAATTCCGGCGCGACGAGCAGAGTAGCGGCGGCGCGGGCCAGCGCCTTGATCGAGGTGCGAAGCATGACGACCGTCTCCCCTCCGTGGGATGGATCGGATAGATGCGTAGGTATGCGTTCCCGCAAGGTAGGGAAGTCTAGGAAACTCGGCCGGTTTTGTAAACCGCACTTCCGGCGCGATTGGCGAGGCTTCGGTACAAGGCGCCGTAGGCGGCGATGGTGTCGTCCAGGCGGTAGCGCTCGCGGACGCGGCTCCGCCCCTGGCGGCCCAGGCGCGCCGCCTCCTGGGGGTTGTCCAGCAATCGGCCCAGCGCGGCCGCCGTCGCCGCGGTGTCGCCGCGCGGCACGAGTATCCCTTCGCGGCCGTCGCGCACGATCTCCGGGTTGCCGCCCACGTCGGTGACGACCACGGGCAAGCCGGCCGCCATCGCCTCCAGTAGCGTCAGCGACGCCGCCTCGCTGACGGATGTAAGCGCGAATATGTCTACACTTTTTAATATGTCCGGCACGTCGCGGCGTACGCCCAGGAACCGGGCGCGGCCCTGAATGCCTTCTTTCGCTGCCAAATCCTGCAACGCGCCTCGCTCCGGTCCATCGCCAGCGAGAAGCAAATCCACGTCGGCGCGAGTAGCGGCAATCACCGCGAAGGCCCGCAGAAGGGTCGCCTGGTCTTTCACCGGATGCAGCCGGGCCACGCAGGCGACGTAACGGCGGCGCGGATCGAGGCCCAATCGTCGCCGCAAGGCGTCGCGGTCGCCGGCCGTGGCGTAGCGATCCACGTCAATGCCATTCTCGATCACATCGACCTGATGCCCCGAAAAGCCGTCGTTTTCACGCAGGGCGCGTGCGCTAAACTCGCACACCGCGTTGACGGCGGCGGCGGCATGGCTAAGGACCAGACGATTCGCGGCGCGACGAAGGGGCGAGACGACATCGGGGTAATGCCGGCCATGCTCGGTAAACATGACGCGAATGCGTCCGCCGACGAGCGGCCGTGCCAGCGCCGCGTAAAAGAAAGGCGTGTACTGATGGGCGTGGACCACCTCGACACCGCGCTGGCGCAGCGCGCGAGCCAATCGCCAGGCCACGCGCCAATCGCGTCCCGGACGGCGGCCGAGGCAGACGACCTCCGTTCCTTCGGCGCGCAGTCGATCGCCGAGTGGCCCCACGGAATCGAGGCAAAAGACCGTCGGCGCGATGGCGCCACCCAGCCGGCGGATCGTCTCCGCGACCAGCATCTCGGCGCCGGCCACTTGCAGGGCGTGGAGGACGAAACCGACGCGTACCGGGGCGGCGATATCCTCAGTCGGTGCGTCTCGGTCCAAAATAGTATTCACGCGGCGGTCCTCCTGATGTGCAACAAGTTCAAGCCGGCGCCAGCAAACGAGTCGGCCGGCGTACGAATGCCAGGTTTTCGGCCGGACAGGTCAGCGCCGCCGTCTGCGCGCCCAGGAGCAGCAACAGGTATGGCAATTCGAACGCGTCCAGTGACAGAAAGATGCCGCCGAACAGGAAGACGGCCAGAGAGCATTCGATGGCCGACGTCAAGGCGTGAACGCGCGCCGCCCCCGGCCCCGCGTGGCGCGCCGCCTCCCCGCGCGTGCGCGCCAATCCCCGCCAGACCAGGGCCACGGCCCCCAGGTACAGCGCGAGGCCGACGAAGCCGTTGTCGGCGGCAATTTGCAAATACTGGCTGTGGATGGTCCGCCCTTCCATGTCGGCGCCGTACTGCCGCGACAGCAGATTTGAGTTGCGCACGCCGACGCCGAAGATGGGATTCTCCCGGGCGATCTGCAGCCCGGCCGCCCAACTCTGCCGGCGGCTCTGGGCGCTTTCGTCCGTGTCGTGCGCCGAGATGGTGAAGAAGCGAGCGCGAATCTCCGGTCCGGCAAGCAAGGGCAATAGCGCGAGAACACCGAGGCCGATCAACGCGACCCGTCCCCGATGCCGGCTGCGCCAACCGATCAAGGGAGCGACCGCGATCAGCGACACCATGGCGCCGCGCGAAAAGGTCATCAACACCGCGTGCAGCAGCACGGGAACCAATCCCAGGAAGAGCCAGCGCCAGCGCGATCGGCCCCCTTCCCAGGCGAAGTAGCACAGCGGCACCGCCATGGCGAGCGTCAGGCCGATGATGTTGTTGTCGGAGCCGCACAGGCCGTCGCGCGCGATATTCATGGCGCCGCTCGTCAGGTACATGACGTTGATTTCGTAGGCCAGGTAACCGACCGTCAAAGCGGCCATGCATAAAAGCATCCACACATGTTTAATGGTGGGAATCAGGAAGAGCGACGCGGCGAACATCGTGAATATCTTCACGTATTCGACGAACCAGGGCAGCGCCGCTTCCTGGTCGCGGGCGGTGGCGTAGGTGACGCCGACCCAGGCGCCGAAGAGCAGGACCGCGCCGTGCGCCGCCGTCAGCCGGCGGCTCGGCGTCGCCCGCGCGGAGAAGCCGGCCGCGCTGGCGGCCCCGGCCAGCAGCGTGGCGGCGGCGACATAGTACGACCAGGCCACGTTCGGCGGCAGCGACCATTCCCACAGCGATTGCGGCCGCAGCAATGCCAGCAGGTAGTAGACGCCGACGCCCAGCGCCGGATCGACGACGAAGGTGCCGACCGTGCCGGTAGCCATCAGAAAGAGCATGAAAATCAGTTGTTTCACGAGGCACGTCCCGTGGCTGTGTACAGCGGGCGATATGCCGGCGCGGACGACGTTTCGATACCCTGGATCGCCGCGCGGGCGGCGGCCTCCCAGGTATGATTCGCCAGCACCCAGGCGCGGGCGCGGCGGCCCAGGTCTTGCCGCCGCTCGGCGTCGGTCCACAGGGCAACGAGGGCATCAACCCACTGGCTCGGCGTGGCCGCTTGCATCAGCGGCGCGTCGGCCCGCAAGCCGTTGCAGGCGCGCGGCGTACAGACGATGGCCTGGCCCAAGCT
>JBBSES010000418.1:0-4627 GCA_038239465.1 Gemmatales bacterium | reverse complement strand
GTCCACCGTCCACCGTCCACTTTTATAGGGGGTGCAAGGAATGCCACTCGAACTCGCGGGCACGGAAGCGTTGGTGGAGCGGCTGCTCGACAAGATCGAGATGCGCACCGCCCGAATCTGCATCGTCGGCCTGGGCTACGTCGGGCTACCGCTGGCGGAGACGTTCGCCTGGGGCGGCTTTCCGGTGCTGGGCTTCGATATCGACGCGCCTAAGGTGGAAAAGCTGAAGCGCGGCGAGAGCTATATCGGCCATATCACGTCGGAGCGCGTCGCCGAACTCGTCGGCACCGGCCGCTTCGACGCCACCACCGATCCGACGCGCTTTCCTGAGGCGGACGTGGTCATCATCTGCGTGCCGACGCCGTTGACTGAGGCGCGCGAGCCGGACCTGTCGTACATCATCGGCACGGGGCAGAGCCTGCGCGACTACCTGCGGCCCGGCCAACTCGTCGTCCTCGAAAGCACGACCTATCCCGGCACGACCGAGGATTGTCTGCGGCCCCTGCTGGAAGAGAGCGGCCTCAAGGCGGGACAAGATTTCTTCCTGGCCTATAGCCCCGAGCGCGAAGATCCCGGCAACAAGGACTTCGCCACGCGCAACATTCCCAAGGTGGTCGGGGGCGTCGATACCGCCAGCCGCGACCTGGCCGTGGCCCTCTATGGCCCCGTCGTCGATGGCGTCGTCCCCGTCTCCAGCACGCAAGTCGCCGAGGCGTGCAAAATCCTCGAAAACACTTATCGCTGCGTCAACATCGCCCTCGTCAACGAACTCAAAGGCGTGTTCACGGCGATGGGCATCGACGTCTGGGAAGTGATCGCCGCCGCCAAGACGAAGCCGTTCGGCTTCCAGGCGTTTTATCCGGGGCCAGGGCTGGGCGGGCATTGCATCCCCATCGATCCGTTCTACCTCACATGGGTCGCCCGCAAACACGGCCTGCACACGCGCTTCATCGAACTGGCCGGCGAGGTCAATACCTCCATGCCATTGCGCGTGCTGGAGCGCGTCGGCGAGGCACTCAACGCGGCGGGCAAACCGATCAACGGCAGCAAGGTATGCGTCCTCGGCGTCGCCTACAAGAAGGACGTGGACGACCCGCGCGAGTCGCCGGCCTTTCCCATCCTGGAACTGCTGCAGCAGCGCGGCGCCGTCGTGTCTTACAACGATCCGCACGTGCCGCGCTTGCCGAAGATGCGGCACCACAGCATCCGCCTGGATAGCCAGCCGTTGACCGAGACATTCGTCGCGGAGCAGGACTGCTTGCTGATCGTCACCGACCACAGCGGCTACGACTACGGCTGGCTCGTCAAGCACGCGCGACTGATCGTCGATACGCGCAACGCCACGCATGGGTGTGAGGCCGACGGCTGCCGTATCTGGAAGGCTTGAGTTCGTGCGCGGGGATTTCCACCGGGGGTATTGGTATGAGTGTCTATCTAGTAACGGGCGGCGCGGGGTTCATCGGTTCGCATCTGGTCGAAGCGCTGCTGACGCGGGGCCACGAGGTGCGCGTCGTCGATAACCTGAGTACCGGCGACCGGGCGAACCTGGCCGGCGTGCGCGATAGCATCGAATTGTTGACGGGAGACCTGGTCGAACCGGAGGTGGCCGCCGCCGCCGTCCGCGACGTGGACGTAGTGTTCCACCAGGCGGCGCTGGCGTCGGTGCCGCGCAGCGTGAAGGATCCGTGGTCCACGCATCAGGCGTGCGCGACGGCGACGCTGAATTTGCTGATCGCGGCGCGCAACGCTGGGGTGCGCCGCTTCGTCTACGCGGCGAGTTCTAGCGCCTACGGCAACTCGGAGCGACTGCCCAAACGCGAGAGCGACCCGACGCAGCCGTTGTCTCCCTACGCAGTCGCCAAGCTGGCGGGAGAACAATACTGCGCCGCTTTTACAAACGTGTACGGCATGGAAACGGTGCGCCTGCGCTACTTCAACGTCTTCGGCCCGCGGCAACCGCCGGACAGCCCGTACGCGGCGGTCATCCCCCGGTTTCTCGAAGCGATGATGAACGGCGACTCGCCGCACGTACATGGCGATGGCCAACAATCGCGCGACTTCACGTACATCGACGACGTCATTCAGGCGAACCTGCTGGCGGCGATCGTGCCCGGCGTGGGAGGCCGCGTGTTCAACGTGGCATGTGGCCGGCGCACGTCGCTGATCGAACTGGTTACTGCCATCAACGGTTTGCTGGGCACGCAGATCAAGCCGTGCTTCGAGCCGACCCGCGCCGGCGACGTGAAGCACAGTCAGGCCGACATCGCCCGCGCGCAGGCGGAACTCGGCTACTTCCCGCGCTATAACGTGGAACGCGGTCTGGTACGCTGCCTGGAGTGGTTCCGCAACCAAGAGCGAAAGGCCGCTCCCGCGCGGGCGCTGTCGGCGTGAGCGACGAAGAAGTAGAGAATCGGCGTAAGGGGGCCGTCGTGCTTGGCACGACGGCCCTGTTCTATTGGCGCTTGATCTTTGAGGTGAGACAGGCCCGGATACGCGAGCCTGTTCGCGTCGGCGCCGGTCGATGGATAGAATGCTCGTGGGTGAAATGGAAGGAAGTCCGTCATGCAATGGCACCCGGTCTTTGCCCACCTGCTGCGTGCGTTGGTGGAAGACTACTTCGACGTGCAGACCGACTGGCCGGTCGGCGACTTGCCGCGCCAGGCGGACATTCTGCTGTTGCGGCGCACTTCCGCTGGCCCGACGCCGTTTCAGGGAATGTGGCGATTCCTGAGTCACTGGAACGTCATCGAGTTCAAGGGGCCAACCGAGGATGCGCGCCTGCAAGATCCCGACTTGTTGATCGAAGTCGGCCTCGGAGTCGAGCGGCGGCTGAACGAGGAGCAAGAACGGCTCGGCCAACCGCGCCGGCAGCGAGAGGAAATGTCGTACTGGTATATCGCCCACGCCATCGGCAGCCGCTTTCGGGCCAGGGTCGAGCGTCTGATGGGCCAACCGTTGGAACCGCTCGCCGAAGGCTTGTGGCGCGTGCCGTGTCTGGAACGGTGGTTCTATGTCGTCGGCAGTAGCCAGCTGACCGTGGACCGCGACAGCGTGCCGCTGCATTTGGTGACGCGCGAACCGATCGAGCAAGAGCGAGAGTTGGCCCAGCAAGTAGCGGCACAGCCAAACCTATGGAAAGCTTATGGGCCATGGCTGGCGCTCTTTCACCAAAACCTGTGGCAGGAGGTAATTCGCATGGCCAGCGCGACGGGAAACATCTGGGACGAGGTCGATTTCAATCGTTTTTTGGAGCGGGTGGGCCCTCAGAACTTTTTCAAGCAAGTGGGTATCAAGCCCTTCGTGGAAGCGTTTGGCATCAAGCGGGCCATCGAGGAAATGGGGCTTCATGCGGTCATCGCCGAGGTGGGAACCGACGAGATCTTCGATGCGCTGACCGAGCAGCAACGTGAGGCTCTGAAGCGCCGGCTACAGTAAGCGGAAACGTCGGGCGTTCGCGCTTCCGCTTTCGGTCCATTACTTCTCGTCGCGTGCTTCCTTCTCCGCCTGTTCCAGCGCCTTCTTCGCTTCCTGGACCAGTTGCTCGGCCTCGCGCAGTGCTTTCTCGGTGAGTTCCAGCTTCTTCTTGGCCGCCGTCACCTTCTTGGCCCCGGTGGGTTCCTTGGGCGCCAGCTTGCCGGACTGGAGATCGGGCAGCAGCTTTTGCACGTCTTCCGCGGGGACGGCGTAGCTTTCGGTGCGGCCGGCGCGGGCGATGTTGACGCCGATCACCTTACCGTCGAGGTCGCACAGAGGGCCGCCGCAGTCGGTCGGCTTGAGGACGGTATCGTGCTGGAGGATGGTGGGGAAGCCGTTGCGTCGGCCGCTGAGTTCGCTGCCGAGGTTGTTTTGGAAGTCGCCGCGGCCGGCGGGGCGCTTGCCCAGGGTGGCCTTCAGTTCAAGTTCCTTGTCCTCGCGCTTGATCTTGAGGGTAATGACCTCGCCGGCCTTGAGTTTGCCGATGGTGGCCATGAAGGCGTCGAGGTCTTCGATGGCCTGGCCGGCCACCGACAGAATGACGTCATTCACTTTCAGACCAGCTTTTTCGGCTCCTGTACCTTTCAAGACGTCGGTGACCTTGGCGGCCGTCGTGTCGTTGTTGTCGAGCGCGACGCCGAGGTAGCCGCTGTTCGGCACCGGCGGGCCGGCGCCGGCGGGCAGCGAGCGGGCGGCGACGCTGACCACGCCGACCGCGATGGGGCCATCGCTGGTGCCGGGCGAGGCGAGCCAGTGGCCGACGGGCGCCGTCTTGCTCTCGGCCCAGGCGACGACTTTTAGCCCCTTGGCGTCGATCTTGAGCAGGGCCAGGTCGTACTTTTCCTGCACGCCGACGATCTTGGCGGGCTGTTCGCGGCCATCCTTGAGCTTGCAGACGATGTCGCCCTTGAGTTCGCTGTGCTTGGTCAGCACCCAGCCGTCGGAGCCAACGACCGTGCCGAGGGCGGCGTCTTTATCGTCGCAGCGGACGCGGACGGTAGCCTGGCTGGCGGCGGCCACCGCGTCCCGGAAGGCGGCCAGCACCTTGGGATTGCTCTTCAAGAAATCGCCGGCCGGCTCCCGTTCCCGCTGCGCCAGGGCGGGGGTTCCAGAAGCCAGGCACAGGCCGACGACGGCGAGGCACCAGGAATTT
>JBBSES010000417.1:0-4627 GCA_038239465.1 Gemmatales bacterium | reverse complement strand
TTGTTGTGAGAGCGGGCCCCCCCAGACAGCCGGGGGCGGGGGGGGCGCGCACCCGTTGTGTTGTATACCACCACCCGCGGGGGGGCCCCCCCCCCCCCCCCCCCGCTCGCCAAATAGCCCCCGAGGATTCCCCCCATGCCATCCCGTGTCGTCCTCGCCATGAGCGGCGGCGTCGATAGCTCCGTGGCCGCCCTGCTGCTCAAGCAACAAGGCCACGAGGTCATCGGCCTCTTCATGCGCACCGGCGCTCACGGGACCGACGATGTCGATAGCCGCAAGAAAGGCTGCTGCAGCGCCCTGGATGCCGGGGACGCCCGCCGCGTCGCCGACCGCCTCGATATCCCCTTCTACGCCCTCGATTTTGAGAAGGACTTCGAGCGCGTCATCGACTACTTCGCGGACGAGTACCTCGCGGGCCGCACGCCAAATCCGTGCGTGGTGTGCAACAACTGGCTGAAATTCGGCAAGCTCTGGTCCTACGGCCAGCAGCTGCAAGCCGACTTCGTCGCCACCGGACATTACGCCCAAATGCTGCACCGCGATGGCCATCACGAACTGCACCGCGGCGCCGACCCGGACAAGGATCAATCCTACGTCCTCGCTGGGCTGAGCCACGCGCTGCTGCCGCGAATCCTCTTCCCCATCGGCGGCTATCGCAAGGACGAGGTGCGCGACCTGGCGCGTCAGGCGAACCTCGGCGTCGCGGAGAAGCCGGACAGCGTCGAGATTTGCTTCGTGCCGGACCAGGACCACGCCGCGCTCATCAAGCGACGGCGCCCCGAGTTGGCCACCGCGGGGCATATTGTCGATACCGGCGGCGCGGTCCTCGCCGAACACGACGGCATCGAACGCTTCACCGTCGGCCAGCGCAAAGGACTCGGCTTCGGCGCCGGCCGACGCATCTACGTCCTGCGCATCGTGCCGGAAAGCAACGATGTCGTCGTCGGCGAGCGCGAGGAACTCCTGGCGATGGGACTAACGGCGTCGCGCGTCAACTGGCTTTGCGAGGAACCGACCGAACCGCTAGCCTGTGCGGTGAAGATTCGTTACCGCCATACGCCCGCTGAGGCCACGGTGACGGCCTTGTCCGACGGCGGCGCCGAGGTCGGTTTCACCGAGGCGCAAAGCGCCGTGACGCCGGGGCAAGCGGTCGTCTTCTACGACGGCCCGCGCGTCCTGGGCGGCGGCTGGATCGAAACCGCCCGGAAATAAGAGGTTTTGTTTACGTTTCGCGAGCGCGAAACGTAAACAAGATCAAATCCCTAAAAGGTCCAACATCACCTGCAACAGAATCCCCAGCGCCTCGGCCCCCCCCGCGAGCGCTATCCCCAGTTCGGTGGCCGCTTCGTCGATGAGGCAGAAGTCGAGCAATACGTCGCGTTGTCCCCGGTCGGCGGGCAAGAAGTCGGCCGTCCCCGCGGCCTCCCAATACGCCTGCAAGAAGGTCGATGACGCCCACTGCCGCGCCGCCTCGGCCCAGGGACGCAAAAACGCCGTGTCCTCGGGCCGCACGTTGCCGTGATGCAGCGCCGTCAGCGCCGCTCGATGAAACGACAGCAGCATCGCGGCCACGTCTTCCAGCGGCGACCGCTTGCGCCGCCGATCGACGAGCGATTGCCCGGTCGGGCCGCCGAAGTCGATCACCACCACGTCTTTGCCGGTATGCAGCACGTGCGTCAGCTGGAAGTCGCCGTGGCAGCGCGTCCGCCGGGCGACGATGACGCGCTCGAAGACGTTGCGCGGCCGGCGCAATAATTCGTCCTCGGCGCTCAACAAAAGGGCCGCGGCGGCGCGTGTCTCGTCCGGCAATTCCTTCAAACGTCGGCGCAGCACGGCCAGCGCCTGGCGTGCCCGCGCGCGCAGAGACTGATAGAGCGAGCGCTGATAGTGCGAGGTGAACGCCTCGGGAGCGAAAGCAGGGTCGGCTTGGTCGGTGGCGAGGGCGACGTGCATCTCGGCGGCGCGCTGGCCGAGCAGCCGCGCCGTTTCGACGCAGGCGCTCAACGAAGGCGGCGCCGCGCCGGCCGCCCCGCTCTTCGCCGGCAAAACCGGCGCCTCGCGGGTCGTCAGTGCCTGCTCGAATGAACGGCTCAGCGCGTCGATCATGTGCTGCCAACCATCGGTCGCGTGCGGCAGCCATTCGTGGACGACGGCCAGCGTTTGCGGTTCCTCCGTTCCGCGCCGGTAATCGAGGGCCGCCAACGGCCGTAGCACATTGGCGAACGAGGTCCGCTCGCGCAGGAAACGGCCAATCTCCACTTCTGGCCGCGGTCCCTCCTCGGGCCGACGAAACACCCGGAACAGCAAGCGGTCGCCGAAGATGAACGACGTGTGCCGCCGATCGCTCTTGCGCGCCACGATGGGGCCATCCGGCAAGGCGAGGTCGCTGGCGAAAGCCGTGGGGCCGAGGTTGCCGAACTTGCCGCGGTGCCGCCGTTTGCCCAGCGTCGTCGCCGCCAGGGCGCGGACGTAGGCCTCGTCGCCCAGGGCGTCGAACAGCGTCCCCTCCCCTGTTGGCCCCAGGGCAAGATGGGCGACGGCGGTGTTCGCTTCCAGTCCTTTCGGCTCGCGAGCGGCGAAGGCCATCGGCACGAAACAGACGCGCGGATCGCCCTCGTCGAAGGCCACTTCGAGGAGGACGGCCTGAAACGGCGCCGGCTCGGCCGGTAGGGGCACCACGTCGAGCAGGCGTGCTTCTTCGACATCGTGGCCATTGAGGTGGAACCAGGGCGAACGCCGCAGATGCGCGGGCAGGGCCGCTTCGAGCGCTTGCAGGGAAGTGCCCTGAAAGACCGCGTCCCAGCGACCCTTGACCTCGATGCGCGGCAAGGCGGTCCCCTGCCCCGTCGCGGCCGCCGGCTTTTCCAGGTCGAACCAGTAGAAATCGTGACCGCCCAGCGTCAGGAAATAGGGCGCCGCGCCGACGGCCGGGAAGCGCGTGCGGCCGCGGATTTCCACCGGCACCAGTCCCTGGAAGGCGCTCAGGTCCAACTCCGCGTGCTCCACGAAGCGCGACAGGTTGGCCACGACAAGCAGGGTTTCATCTTCGTATCGCCGCACGAACGCCAGCACCTTGGCGTTCTCCGCCGACAAGAATTGCAGGCTGCCCCGACCGAACGCCCGGTGGCGCTTGCGCAGCGCGATCAGCCGTTTGGTCCACCACAACAGCGAGTGTTGATTGTTCTGCTCCGCCTCGACGTTGACCGCCTCGTAGTGATACGCCGGGTCGATGACCACGGGCAGGTACAGGCGTTGCGGATTGGCCAGCGAAAAGCCGGCGTTGCGGCTGCCGTTCCACTGCATAGGCGTGCGGACGCCATTGCGGTCGCCGAGATAAATGTTGTCGCCCATGCCGATCTCGTCGCCGTAGTACAGCACCGGCGTGCCCGGCAGCGAAAAGAGCAAGCCGTTCATCAATTCGATGCGCGGCCGATGGTTCTCCAGCAGCGGCGCCAACCGGCGGCGAATGCCCAGGTTGATGCGCGCCTGCGGGTCGCGCGCGTAGGTGCGCCACATGTAATCGCGGTCCTCGTCCGTGACCATTTCCAGCGTGAGTTCGTCGTGATTGCGCAGGAACAAGGCCCACTGGCAGGCGTCGGGAATGGCCGGCGTCTGCTGCAGGATATCGGTGATGGGAAAGCGGTCCTCGCGGTGGATGGCCATGAACAGCCGCGGCATGACCGGGAAGTGAAACGCCATGTGGCACTCGTCGCCGGCGCCGAAGTAGGCGACCGAATCCTCCGGCCACTGATTGGCTTCCGCGAGCAGCATGACGTTCGGATACTTCTCGTCGATGTGGCGGCGCAGGCTCTTGAGAAAAGCGTGCGTCTCTTCCAGGTTCTCGCAGTTGGTCCCCTCGCGTTCGTACAGATAAGGCACGGCGTCGAGGCGCAGACCATCCACGCCCAGGTTGAGCCAGAAGTCGAGCGCGGCGAGGGCGGCTTCGTGAACCGCCGGGTTGTCGTAATTTAAATCGGGCTGATGCGCGTAGAAGCGATGCCAGAAGTACGACTTGGCGACGGGATCCCAGGTCCAGTTCGACGGCTCGAAATCCTTGAAGATGACGCGGGCGCCCAGGTATTTATCCGGCGTGTCGCTCCAGACGTAGAAGTCGCGCTCGGGGCTGCCGGCCTTGGCCCGGCGAGCGCGCTGGAACCACGGATGTTGGTCCGACGTGTGGTTCAAGACCAACTCGGTGATGACGCGCAGGCCACGACGATGCGCCTCGCGCAAGAAGGTCTTGAAGTCGGCGAGCGTGCCGTAGTGCGGATGGACGGCGGTATAGTCGGCGATGTCGTAGCCGTCGTCGCGCAGGGGCGACGGATAGAACGGCAGCAGCCACAGGGTAGTGACGCCGAGGTCTTGCAGGTAATCGAGGGTGCCGGTCAGACCCGGCAAATCGCCGATGCCGTCGCCGTTGCTGTCGGCGAACGCCTTGACGTGCAGTTCGTAAATGACGGCATCCTTGTACCAGAGCGGATCGTCGGCGAGGACGACCGGCCCCCCTTCCTGTCGGCGGCGCGGCATATTTTATCAATACCTTGTGATATGTTCATTACATAATATGAGGCCCGGCGAGCGGGGGGCGTAAGCCCCCGTGGATTTCCCCCGGAGAACCACGGGGGCT
>JBBSES010000416.1:0-4636 GCA_038239465.1 Gemmatales bacterium | reverse complement strand
TGTGCTTTTACCAAATAACCTACCCCAAAAGGATCTTTATGTTTAAAACACCTTGGGGCGGCCGCCCCCCCGCCGGCGCCCCGACCCCTTTCGCGTTACACCGCCACGCCGTTCAGAAACACGTTCTGCAACACCTTGCCGCCCAGGCCCGGATCGCCCTGGAAGCCGAAGCTTACGCTTTGGCCAGCGGGTATCGTCGCGTTGTACGACGCCGCCTTGATGACGTAGTGGTTGCCGACATGGCTGACGATTTGCGCGTTCCAGATGGAAGTTAGGTTGGCGGCCAGGTCGAATTCGAGCGTCCAGCCGTTGATGGCGGTCGCGCCCGTGTTCTTCACCGTTACGCCCGCCACGAAGCCGGCACCCCAGTCGTCGCTGACCGCGAACGTGATGGCGCCGCTGCTCGGAGCGATATCGTCGTTTACGATGGTGCCCGTCGCCCGGGTGCGTCCGATGAGGGCGCCGACCGAACCGGACAGGTTGAGCGCGAACGTCTCGTCGCTCTCCACGACCATATCGCCGCGCACCGCGACGGTCACGGTCTTGGTCGTCTCGCCCGGCGCGAAGGTGACGGTGCCGCTCGTGGCCGTGTAGTCGCTACCCGCCGTGGCCGTGCCATCGGCGCTGGCGTATCGCACGGTGACGTCGGTACTCGACGGTGCCGACAACGTGATCGTGAACGTCGCGTTGGTGGTGCCGCTGTTCCCCTCGGTCACGCGGGCGTCGCCCACCGAGAGCGAAGGTTGCGGTGGCGGCGCGGTGCCGTCATCGTTCAGGATGGTGCCGATGCCCGTGCGGTCGGCGATGGTGGCGTTCGTGGGCGTGCTGAGCAGGACCGAGAACGTCTCGTCGTTCTCCGGGAGCGCATCGCCGACGATGGCGATGCTAATGGTCTTACTCGTTTCGCTCGGCGCGAAGGTCAGGGTGCCGCTGGCCGCCGTGTAGTCGCTTCCGGCCAATGCCGTGCCGTCGGCGGTGGTGAAATGCACGGTCACGGCTTGCGTGCTGGCCTTCGACAACGTCACGGTAAAGACGGCGGTCGATAACGTGCTGCTGCCGCTGCCGGAAGAGGTGATGGCGAACTGCGCCGGCTTGAGCAGATCGACCTTGTTCTGATTGACCGTCGTCCAGTCGTCTTGAAGGATGCCGCCGGTGTCGCCGGAATCGGGGTTCCACGACCACCACGTCCAGCTGACGCCCTGCTTGCCGGCGGGCAGGGTGCCGCCGGTCACGCCGCCGTCGATGTACGAAACGATGGAACTCGACCACTGCTGATCCGAGGTGGTTTGCAGCTTGCTGCCGAATTCGCCGATCCACACGGGAGCGGTGTTCTGGCGATAGAGATATCCCCAGAATTTGTCCCAGACGGCGGGCAGGTTATTGGGGTAGTTGGCGTCGCTGAAGTACGGTTGCTGGTAGACCGAGGCCGGGTAGTCGTGCGGCGAGTAGACAAGATGGCCCGGTTGATTGAGTTGCACCGGGAAGGCGCCGGCGTTGGACAGGTTGCCGCCCCACCAGTAGCTGCCGGCCGAGGTGGACTCGACCCCTTCCACGAAGATCAACCAGTTGGAATTGACGGCGAGGATGGCGTTGCCGGCGCGCTGGGCGGCGAGGCGCCAGTCGTTAGCATCGCCGTTGCCCCAGTCGGCGGGGCCGTGCGGTTCATTGTGCAGGTCGGCGCCGATGACGGTCGGGTTGTTGGCGTAGCGCGCCGCCAACATGGTCCAGTCGCTGATCCAACGGCTTTCGGAGTAGGCGCTCGTATACCAGAGGCCGTTGCCCTCGGCGCCGGCGCCGGCCTCCGAGCGGTGATGGTCCAGGATGAGGCGCAGGCCGACCTGCCCCGAGTAGGCGACGAGCTTGTCCAGGATTTGCAGGCCGTTCAGCCCGACGAGGTCGGGGTTCTTGGCGTAATCGATGCCGTTGGGCGTGCTGCCGGCGTCGAAGAGTTGATTCGAGAACGGCAGGCGAATCGTGTTGAAGCCGAGTTGCTTGATCTGGTCGAGCATGTCCTTGTAGCCGCGAGCCCACAGGCCGTGGGCGACGTAATTCGGCGTCTCGAAGCCGAACCAGTTGACGCCGGCGATGCGCACCGGCTGATTGTTGGCGTCGAGGAGCTGATTGCCCGACGTGTGGAAATAACCCGCCGCCGTGGTCGAAGTGCCCGAAGTTGGCCCCTCGACCACCTGGATATCGCTGATAGTGATAGCCGGCGGCGTCACGACCGGCGCCGGGTCGCCTTCGACGATGGTGGCCGTCGCCTGGGCGCGGGCCAGCGTGGCGCCGTTGGCCGCGCTGAGGCTCACGAGGAACGTGGTGTTCGGACCATAGACGCCGTCGTCCTTGACGCCGACGACGATGGTCTTCCTGATTTCGCCGGGGTTGAACGTCAGCGTGCCGCTGGCCGCGGTGTACTGACTGCCGGCCTTAGCGGTGCCATCGCTGGTGGCATAGGCGATGGTGACGGATTGCGTTGTCGCCTGCGCCAACGTGATGGTGAAGGTGGCGCTGGCTCCCGCGGCTTCGTTCGCGGACACGTCGGCGATTGACGCGGCGGGCACCACGGGCGGGGTGGGCACGCCGCTGAGCGCCACGGCGTTAAGGATGTAGCCCGTCGGTTGGCCGACGACGTGGCCTGGCGATCCGGTGAAGCCGAACGATACCGAGGCGCCGGGGGCGATGGTGCCGTTGTAGCCGGCGTCGCCGATGATCGCGTGACCACCCATCTGGCTAATGAGGTTGGCGTTCCAAATGGAGGTGACGGCATAGGGGAAGTCGAATTCGAGCTTCCAGCCGTTGACCGGCGCGGTGCCGTTGTTCTTCAGCGTGATACTGCCCTGGAAGCCGCCGCCGTAGTCGTTGGTGACGGCGAAGGAGGCTGCGACATTCTGACCGGGCGCCGCGGCCGGGTCACCCCAGGTGAGGCTGTAACCCGTCGGCGCCACGGCGCTGGCGCCGCCGGGCGTGGCGTTGAAACCGATGGCGACGTTGCCGTCGGTGGCGATGTCGGCGTTCCAGTCCACATGCGTCAGCTTGTAGTGGCTGCCGGCGTGCTGGACGACCTGCGCGTTCCAGACGGAGCCGAGCGTCAGCGGCGAGTGGAAGTCGAGCGTCCAGTTGTGCAGGCTGGTCGCCTGGTGGTTGGCGATGGTCAGCTGTCCCTGGAAGCCGCTGCCGTAATTGTTGGTCACGGCGAAGGCGACGTCGGGATGCAAGTCGGTGCTTATCGACGGGACCAAGCGGTCCTCCAGTCGTTCCACCGTCAAGACGGTTCGCGAGGAACGCTGGCGTCCGTGCCGCCGAACGCTTGACGTGCGCCGGCCGAAGAGAGAAAGGAAATCCAACATGCGAAGCCTCCTACGCGAACCGAGGCCGTGCGTGCGAGTGGCGCGCGGCCTGGCCGCCCCTGGAAAAGGAACTGGCGAACGAACTCCCGACGCGGGCCGAGGGGTACCCGCGCCGCCGAAAAAGACAGAAACGCCGCGGCGAGGGGCTTCCGCGACGGTTGCCCGGACGATGAGGGGGAAAGCACGAGTCGTAGCGAAGGCGTTTCGGCGCCTCCGGCCAGGCTGCTATGCCGGTCTATACCGGAGATCGGAAGGCCATTTCAGCAACCGGAGGGATAGCGAATTCTTCGACGGTTCCGCGAGTAGGCGCGCACGGCTTCCTCCCTTGAACTCCGGGCGCGCCTGTTGCGTAGAATTCGCTATCTCGACAATTGTGGCACGGATTCGCCGCGAAACAAGATGCTCACCGCGCCGTTAAGCGGCATTCGGCGCAGCCAACGCGCAGCGAACGGGTTTTTAGGAATCGAACGAAAGGAGAAAAGGAAGTGCCCCGAGGACACGTGTGGCCCGACGGCGAACAGGTGGCGGCCTTGCGCGGCGAGGCCGACCTGACTCAGTGGCAGCTGGCGAGCGCGTCGGGCTACGGCCTGCGCACCATCGGCAAAATCGAGGACGGCCAGGCCACTGGTGCCCGTACTCTATCGGCGGTCGCCACCGTGCTTTCGCGGCGTCTGAAGCGCGAGGTCTGCCTCTCCGACTTGCTGCGCCGACCGGCCGCGCAGGCCATGCCTGTCAGCGTCGATCCGACAGCGCTGGTGGAGGACGACACGAAGTTCCTCGACCTGAGCGCCTGGCGGCCCACGTCGCGGCCGGGGCAGGAAAGCAAGGCGGTCCTGTGCGACCACTATCGCTTTCGCCGGCTGCCGGCCGCCTTGACGCCGTTGACGTTCTACTACGCCACCGTGGGCAAGCGCATCGATGGCCGCTGCGTGTCGCACCCCGACGGCTTCGAGTGGCAGGATATCAGCGGCAGCGGCGATACCCACTTGCCCGCGTCGTATCAGCTGAAAATCCAGCAACCTCCCGGCGAGGGCGTCGTCGAAGTCCAAAATCGTTTGGAGTACATCGACTCGTTTCCCGGCATCGAAGGCGACTGGTTCCACACCCACTTGATGTACCCCGCGGCGTGTCTGAGCATGGTGGTGCTGTTCCCTGAGTTCAAATGCTGCCGGGCGGTCAGGGGAGTGGCTAGGCATCACCCACTAGCGCCGTTCGAAGCGGCCCCGCAGCAGCCGATTCACACGCCGGACGGCCGCATGGTGCATTGGCGCGTCGCCGCGCCGGGCGTC
>JBBSES010000415.1:0-4637 GCA_038239465.1 Gemmatales bacterium | reverse complement strand
TTACGCGACCCCGCTCGCCTCAGCTACCCACGCCAGCCCAAAATGCGTCACGCGCAGATCCGCCTTCTTCGGCTTGAGTACGACTTCTTCCTGCGCCTCACCGACAGCGCGCCACTTCTCGACGATCGCCGCGCGTTGCCCGCGATAATCGTCCTCCAGCTTACGGCGCTTCTCTTGCCGTCGCGTCTCCGCCTTGGACAACGACTCCGCGGGCTGTAATCCAAGCATACTCAGCCACGACGAGCCGGACTTCGCTTCCGCGTCGTCCGGCGGCAGAGCGTCGAATTCCTTGAACTTCGGCAGGGCTTTGGCGCGCAGGGCGGCCAGTGCTTCCTGGGCCATCCGCCCCGCCTCGGCTCGGCATCGTTCCTGAAACTTCGCTAGCTCTTCGTCTGGCGTTCCGACCAGGCCCAGCGCGCGGTTGGTTAGGATGGTCAGCGTGGCGCTGCCAGCCAGGAAATTGAGGAAATCACGTTGCAGCGCGGCCAACTTCTTGGCGGTATTGGCGGTATCCGGCGCGTCGTCCCAGCGCGCGCCGGGGTGCGGAGCCTCCGCGAGTTCCCCCGTCCACGGCACGGCGACGGACCAGCCCGCCGGCTCGCCGGCGCGCGGCACGTCGGTCAGCAGCCGATACGGACGCCGGTGGTCGATGCCGCGCTTGCGATCGACGAAGGCCGCCTCGGCGCTGCCCAACAATCGCGCGCGATACGTCACGGCCGTCGCGGGTTCCTTCATCGTCAGGTAGTACTGCGTCACGCCGGCCAGCACCGGCGGCACATGCGTTACCGGCACGGGGATCGCTGAGGACGGCGCACCGGCCGCGCGCAGCAAATTGTCGCGGAACTCGCGGTCTTCGCGCCGCAACAGTACCACCGGCGACGGCGCCCCACACTTGGCACAGGCCTGGCCGCCGGGGTCCAACTCCGCCTGGCATTTCGGGCATAGAAGGATCGCCGATGGCACGCCGTCGCCCTCTCCTGGCTTCACGGGTTTCCCGGCTTCTCGCGCCTTGGTCGCTTCCATCAGGAGCGCCACCTGATCGCGCGTCATCGGCCCGCGCAGAAACGACAGTGCCCAACGGCTATGGAACAAGATCGGCTGAGCGCGATGGACGTCGTGCAGCAAAAACACGCGGCTACCCAGGGCCGAGATGACCGTCTCCAGGTGGCCTTTATCGTGCAGGCTGCCACGCTCCGCTGCTACTCCTTCGAGACCTTCCACCAGGCGGGCCTTGTCGCGTTCCGTCTGCAGCTTGCCGACGAACCAGGTGCCGGCGTTGCTGAGCGCCTTGTAGTCGAGATCGACCGGATTCTGCGTGGCCAGCAAGATGCCGACGCCGAAGGCCCGCGCTTGCTTGAGGAGCGTCATCAACGGCGCCTTGGTCGGCGGGTTGGCCGGGTGCGGCGGCAGGTAGCCGAAGACCTCGTCGAAATAGAGAATCGCCCGCAGGTTCGTCGTGCCCGGCTGCTTGCGCGTCCAGCCGAGGACTTCTTCGAGCAGCAGCGTCAGGAAGAACATGCGCTGCGCGTCTTCCAGATGGGCGAGGTAAAAGATCAACTGCCGCGGCTTGGCCCCGCCGTCGAGCAGCGCCGTCAAATCGAGCGGTTCGCCGTTGACCCACGTCGAAAAGCTCGGCGCCGCCAGAATGTTATTCAGCGCCACCGCCAGCTTGAGGCGTTCCTTCTCGGGGTAGAACGTCTCCACGTCGAAGGCGCCGATGCGGCTGAGCGGCGGCTCCTGAATCTGGCTAATCAGCCGCGGCAAGTCGAGGTCGCGGCCTTTGCCCCACGAATGCAGGAACAATTGAGCGATCAATATATGTTCACGCGACTGCACCGGATCGGCATCGATCCCGGCCAGCCCGAGCAGCGCCGTCGTCGTGGCGTCGATCTTCTGATTGAGTTCCTCGCGGCCGATGGACGTTTTCGGCGCCGTGAAGGTGTTCAGGATCGACAGCGGCAATCCCGCCTCGCTGCCCGGCGTGTAGATGCGCCATTCGGAAGACTCTTGCAGGCGCTTGATGCGCTCCGGCCCCTGGCCCGAGGCGGCCAGCCCCGCGCGCCATTGGTCGGCCAGCTGCCGGCTATGTTCGTCCAGCGTCACCTTCTTTTGCCGCACGTCCTCGGGGCTGAGCCATTTCTTGAAGTCGGTCGGATCGAGGTCGGGAAACTGCAAGAGCAGATTGGTCAGGTCGCCCTTGAGGTCGATGATGATGCACGGGATGCCGTCGATGGCGGCTTCTTCCAACAGCGTGATGCACAGACCCGTTTTGCCCGAACCGGTCATGCCGACGACGACGCCGTGCGTGGTCAGGTCGCGGGCGTCGTACATGACGGGCCGTTCGTGGACCTCGCGCGAGGCCTGGTCGTATTCGCGGCCCAGGTAAAACGCCGCTGGTTGTTCGATGTCGCTGTCGGGCACGGGAACCTCGGGGGTTGAGAAACGAATAATGCTCGTCCTATCTTATTGCATACCGTGCATTCGGTGGGCCGCGTGGCGAAACGCTTCTCCGAAGCGTCGCTAACCGCTGTTGGAGTTTCCGTCGTCCCTCGTCTTCTTCCCGACGGGCGGCACTGCTTCTCTTCCATCGGCCGCCGCGGTCTTCAATCTCTCTCTAATTCCATCCCGCGCTTTCGGGCGCGGTGGTCGATCCCCAATACGGAGTGCCGCGCGCACTCCTGGCGTGGAGGCTTCGTCATGGCGCGTCGCTGCTAGGCGGCCGACACCGCCGACCCGGCCGGCTATTACTTCACCAAGGCGGTGACCGAACATGCCCTGATGCTGAAGGCCGATGCCCTGCGTTCGCTCGACCGCCTCGACGACGTGGCCGACGCTCCCGAGCGCTACCGGGCCGTCGCCCATGCCATGCGCCTCCATATGGCCACCTGGAAGATCAAGGATCTCGACTGGGTCGGCCGCAAGATGGGCAATATCGAACGCCGCCTCGACCTGTCGCGCATCGGGCCGAACACGCAGAAACAGCAGAAGTGAAGTCATTGACGCGCTGGAAGACATGATCCGTCAGATGACGCCGCCGCCCCCGCCGCCCGGCCCTCAAGCGCCGGGGGACCCGAACATGCCGCGAGCCATCCCGAACCCGAACCAACCGGCGCCGAATTCCGTGCCGCGCCCCAACTTGCCCGGCCTCGGCAAGGTGGACGAACTCATCAAGCAAGCCGGCCAGTATGGCAATCTGCCCGAAAAGGAACGCATCCGCATCCTTCGGGATATGACGCGCGACCTGCCCCCAAAGGAACGCAAGCTGATCGAGGACTACTACAAGAAAGTCGCCGCCAGTTCGATGGACAAGTAAACAAACGGGCCGGGGGCGCCGCGGGAAGTGGGGGCGCGGGCCCCCGATTCAGGGGCGGCCGCGGCCCTTTGCTTTACGCGATAACGGAAGCACCGCCGAACCCCGTGCGCGGTTATGCCCCGCGCACGCTAATCTGTCGCGGTTGTGCTTTCGCTACCTTGGGCAGATGCACGGTCAAGACGCCGTTCTTGCATTCCGCCTCGATCTTCGTGCTATCGATCGATTCGTGAATGGAGAAGGAGCGGTAGAAGTCGCCTTCCTCGTACTCGGCGTGCAGCGGGCTGCCCTCGCGCGTCAGCGGACTGACCTTGCCGTGTAGCTGCAGTTCGCCGCGCTCGTAGCGCAGGTCCACGTCACCGGGACGGACGCCAGGCATGTCGGCGCATAGGACCAACTCGCTCTCGGTCTCGTGGATATCGACGCGCGGCGTGAAAGCGGTGCCCCCGCGCGTGCGCTCCAGCGTGGCGGCCTCGGTGCGGTCTTTCTGGCTCAGTTGCCGTGAATCGTTCATGGGTCGATTCTCCTTGTTCCTGGTTGAGGTTGATTAGCGAGCCTGGACGGCGATCTTGCGGGGCTTGGCCGACTCGTGCTTGGCGAGTTTCACCAGCAAGACGCCGTTTTCGAGCTTGGCATCGACCGTTTCGCTGTTGACGGCGAAGGGTAACGTCAGCATGCGGACGAAGCTGCCGAAGCCGCGCTCCTGGCGATGGAAGACCGCCTTCTCGGGAACACTCCGCTTGCGCTGTCCCTTCAAGGTCAGCTGATTGCCTCCCGTGACGTAGATTTCCAGGTCGTTCAGGTCGAGGCCCGGCAGCTCGGCGCTCACGTGAACCGCTTCGGCGTCTTCCCAGATATTGACGGCCGGGTAAGACGGCGCGCCGTTGCCGGGGAAGTGTCCGCCCCAGCGGTCGAAGAGGCGGTTCATCTCGCTCTGCAGTTGGTTCAGCTGGCCGACCATGCCCAGCGGTTCCCAGCGTGACAGTCGCATGAAAGTATCTCCTTTTGTTGATGAGAGAGATCTTGGGGCCAGGAGGCCGAACGGCCTTTGGCTTCCACGACGAAACCAAAAATGCAAGCGCCGTGCCGAACGCGCGCCGTGGTTCGCGCGCCGATTCTAAGCCCTTGCGCCCTCAAGAATTCGGCGAGTGCCGAGTGTCACGACGTCAATAAAAAGGGCTAGAAACGAAGGCCAATATGACCGAAACGCCAGCCCTTCCGTCGTCAATTTGGCAGCCGCGTTGCCGCGCCGCGCCTGGAAACCGACAATAGGAAAGAGAGGAAGATCAAGCGGTCCCTTCGCCCGAGAGAAGACGCGCATCATGGC
>JBBSES010000414.1:0-4640 GCA_038239465.1 Gemmatales bacterium | reverse complement strand
CGGGATCGACCTGCGCATCGACGGCTGCGACGTTAGCCCCATCGCCCTGACCCACGCGCGGCGCCACGCGGAGACGGTCGCAGCGCGCGTCACTTTTTTCGAGCTTGACGTACTGAACGCCGACTTGCCCACGGGATACGACGCGGTCATCTCGTCCCTTTTCCTGCATCACCTGGACGAGGCGCAAGCCATCGTGGTCCTCCGACGGATGCGCGAGGCGGCGAATCGATTGGTGCTGGTCAACGATCTGGTACGCAGCCGCCTCGGTTTCGGATTGGCCTGGGTGGGCACGCGCGTGCTGGCGCGCTCCTGGGTGGCGCGGATCGACGGCCCGCGCTCCGTTGAAGGCGCCTTCACGCCCGCCGAAGCGCTCGAACTGGCGCGGCAGGCGGGTATGAATGAGGCGACCGTCGCGCGGTGCTGGCCGCAGCGTTTTCTTCTCACCTGGAGCCGGCCCGTATGACGCCCACCCACGACGCCCTGGTCATCGGCGGCGGTCCCGGGGGGGCGACGGCGGCGCTGCTGCTGGCGCGGGCCGGTTGGTCGGTGGCCGTCCTCGAACGCAAGGTATTTCCGCGCCGCAAGGTGTGCGGCGAATATCTCTCCGCCACGAACTTGCCCCTGTTCGACTTGCTCGGCGTCGGCGGCCTGTTCCGCGCCGCGGCCGGGCCGGAGGTGACGCGCGTCGGACTGTTCGCGGGGTCGGGCATCCTCGAAGCAGACTTGCCCCGACCGGGAGGCGCCGCGTCTGGGTGGGGCAGGGCACTGAGCCGCGAACAGCTGGATACTTTGCTGCTGCGTCGCGCGTCCGAAGCGGGGACCGAGGTCTTTCAACCCTTCGACGCGCGGCGACTGGAGTGCCACGCCGAAAATTACGTATGCGAGGCCATCGGCGATGGTGAGACGCGCCTCCTGGCCGCGCCCGTCGTGATCGCCGCGCATGGATCGTGGGACGTGGGGCCGCTGCCGACGCAGTTGCCGCGCGGCCCGTCGCGCCCCTCCGACCTGTTCGGCTTTAAGGCTCACTTTCAGAATAGCGGCCTGGCGCCGGGGCTGATGCCGTTGCTCGCTTTTCCCGGCGGCTACGGCGGCATGGTCCACTGCGATGGCGAGCGCGTCAGTCTTTCTTGCTGCGTGCGCCGCGACTGGCTCGCGGAAGCGCGGCGGCGGCACGGCGGCGAGGCTGGTCCCGCCATGCTGACACACATTCAAGAGTCGTGCGCGGGGGTGCGTCATGCGCTTGCCGGATCGTCGAGGCCGGCCGCCTGGTTGGCGGCGGGGCCGATCCGTCCCGGCATTCGCGCGCGGCCGCGCGGCGGCTTGTTCCTCTTCGGCAACGCGGCCGGCGAGGCGCATCCCGTCGTGGCCGAGGGGATCAGCATGGCCATGCAATCGGCCTGGCTGCTGACGGAACAACTGCTTGCATGGCACGATCAGGGAGGCGACCCCGCAACCCTGGCAGCCGTGGGTGGCGTCTACGCGCGGAAGTGGAAGCGGAGCTTCGCTCCGCGCCTGGTCGCGGCGGCGGGGCTGGCGCAATGGGCCATGCGCCCGATTGCGGTCGCGGGAGCCATGCCGCTCTTGCGCCGCTGGCCGCGGCTGCTCACCTTCGGCGCCCGGCTCAGCGGCAAGGCGACGCGCGTCGTCCGCGCCTGACCTCGAAAAATCAACATATCAACATGCTTGGATACACCTCATGAGCTTCGCCATTCGCGGCATCGGCACGGCGCTGCCCCCCTATATCCTCCGCCAGGAAGTCGCCGCCCGGCTTGCTCAGGTGCTGTGCCTCGACCCCCGGCAAGCGCCGCTGGTGCCGACGCTCTATCGGCAGACGGAAATCCAGCAGCGCCGCCTCGTCCTGGGCGAGCAAGTCGTCGTGGACGTGATCGAGGGGACGCGCCACTCCAACTCGGTCTTCTTGCCCAAAGGACACCCGGAAGACCCCGGCCCCACGACGCGCGAACGCATGCAAGTCTACGTCGCCGAGGCGCTGCCCCTGGCCCTGAAAGCCGCGCGGCGAGCGCTGGAGGCTTCGGGTCTGAGCGCCGGCGCCGTCACGCATTTGGTCACGGTTTCTTGCACGGGCTTTAGCGCTCCCGGCGTCGATATCGGCCTCATCAAGCAACTCGGCCTGGCGCCGACCGTCGAGCGCACGCACGTCGGCTTCATGGGCTGTCACGGGGCGTTGAACGGCCTGCGCGTCGCCCGCGCCTTGACGGCGGCCGACCCGGAAGCGTGCGTTCTCTTGTGCGCCGTCGAGTTGTGCAGCCTGCACTACCGCTATGGATGGGATCCCAAGCAAGTGGTTTCCAATGCCCTCTTCGGGGACGGCGCCGCGGCCTTGGTCGGCACCGCGGACGGCGGTCCCGCTGACTGGCGCGTGGCCGCGAGCGGTGCCCGACTCTTTCCCGAGTGCGAATACGCCATGACCTGGAACGTCGGCGATAATGGCTTCGACATGACGCTCTCGACGCGCGTGCCGAACCTTATCGAAGCGCACTTGCGGCCGTGGCTCGCGACGTGGCTGGCGAAACACGGCCGGCGTATCGAGGATGTCGCCTCGTGGGCCGTGCATCCGGGCGGGCCGCGCGTTCTCAACGCCGTGGGAGAGGCATTAGGATTGGAAAAGGAAGCGACTGCTGTGTCACGCGAGATTTTGACGACGCACGGCAACATGTCGTCGCCGACGGTCCTGTTCATCATCGACCGTTTGCGGCAACAGGGGGCGAGCCGGCCGTGCGTGGCGATGGGCTTCGGGCCAGGCTTGGCCGCGGAAGCAACGTTGTTCGAGTAGTGGGCCGTCCCTTCGCTCACGAATCCATCGCCTGGCGGAATGCTTCCAGGCTGTCGGCGTCGATGGCGCTGTCGAACCAGCGCGCCAGGCGCGACTCGTCATCGCACGCTTGAATGCTGGCCACCAATTTCGCCGGTAGTCGCGCCGAGAATTTTTTTCGCAGGAGGCGCAAGAGCGCATTCCTCTCGCCTTCGATCTTGCCCTCCTTCTTGCCCTCCTTTTTGCCTTGCTCCTTGCCCTTTTTCTGACCTTCCCTTTCCCCTTCGAGTTTACCTTCGAGTTTGCCTTCCTTCCGACCTTGCTCGATCCATTCGAGGACTTGCTGCGAGTCGCGCATGTTCCACCCCTTGAGAGCTTCTTTCCAGAGGGTCAAGCGGCCTGCCGCTTCGGCGAAGACGATGGCCAGGCCGCCATAGTCGCCGCGCCGGGTCGCGTCCGGTTCGCCCGCCGCGATCTCCTTCCAACGGTTTAGAATATCAACGTCGTCGCCGCCTTGCATCAGCGGTAGCCACGGCAGGATACAGCGCGGCAACTCTCCCAACGCAATGGCCTCCAACGTCGTATCGGCGCGGTGCGTGGACGGGTTGACCTCGACCACTTCGAGGCAGGTATGCACTCCCGTTCGCCCGAGGCGCAGGTCGCGCGAGGTGTCCCCTCGCCCCGTCAGGTTGACGACGACGGCGCCAACGCGATAGCGCGCCGCGGCCGTTGGGCCGCGTTTCGAGCCAGAGTTGTCCCAGGTAGACCAGCAGCCGTCCGAACATGGCGCCGTTGGGTTGGAGACAGAACTCGACCGGCACGGCCCACAAATCGGCATCGTTGCCGTCGCGGAGGCAGGCGACGGTATCGCAGGTGCGTTCGGGACCGCCAGGGAAAGGCAGATTGCGCGGGTCGAGCCAGCGAAGGAACGCGACGCCGCCATCCGCCAGGAGCCAGCGCAGCAAGCCGACCGCGTCGAGCTTGGCGGCATAGCGGCTGGCCTGGTCGAAGCGATTGGGTGCCATCGTAGCGGCCTCGGCCCCGCGGACGAATGCTTGCTCCTACTTTTCCTTCTCTTCCTTCTTTTCGTCTTTCTCCTTCGGCATTTCCTTATCCTTCGGCTTCGGTCCCGCCTCGGGCGCGGCCGGTACGAACGCCTTCAAACGTTCGCCCGTGCGAACGGCATCGGGGCGGAAACTGCCGATCACGGGAGCCAGCGCGCCTTTCAGCCCCGCTTCGTCCGTTTGCTGGAAGAGCGCCTCCAGTCCCTTGACCTGCGGGCGCGGCAATACCAGGCCAAACTTCTGGATCGAGCGGTTCAACTCCGTCGCCGCCAGCGACCGAATCGGCGCGGGAGATTTCTCGTCTAGCGTCAGCGTCGCCAGTTCGCGCTGAGCCGTGCGCGACGGCAGGCGACCGGCGGCTTGCAGGGCGACCGTGCCCAGTTCCTCGTTGCGCAGGACTTTGAGGATCGCGTCTTCCGCCGGGGCCACGTCGTAGCCGGGCACCTCACCGGTGGCCATGCGTTTGAGCCAGACCACTGCCTCGCCGGTCATGGCTCGGCGTTCCTGCTCGGTGAGCAAGGCGCCCTGCGCCGCCGCGATGCGCGCCGGCAAGAGGGGCTTGAGGACGTCGGGATCGAGCGTGCCCGGCGTGACCGTGACGTTGCGGTAGGTACTCGCCAGGCGCTGCGCCCGCAGCACTTTTTCCGGTTGGCGTTGGCCGGTCGGCAGCGGCGCCATGCTGACGACCATCTCCGCAGTGACGGCACCGGCGGCCGAGCAGCCCAGCAGAACGTCCGCGCCGTGCATGACGTCGGCGAGGGTGCGCGCGGACGTCTTCTGGACGTAGCGCTTCTTCGATTCGT